>NZ_JARFXX010000004.1:0-274696 GCF_029218125.1 Neopoerus faecalis
TGATTGTGTTTGCAGTTTGTCTCCTTTTTCTCTTTATGGAATGGATATTGCTGACTTTTATCACTGGAGAGCGTTTGCCGAGCGTAGCCCTTATGTTCTCATATGTGATGGGGATGATAATTTCCTGCGCACATATATTCAAACATCACGAAATTGCGAATTCAAAATCGAATATATTAATAAATATTTTTCCAATCTTGTCAACGTTACCAGCATTTTTACTATCAAGCTTTATAGATTGCGATTATGGTATTTGGGGTGTCGCTTTAATTTCACTCTTATATCTGGCAAAAAGTATTAAAATTTCTGCCGTGATAATGGCAGTGTTACTCGTACCCTATTATGGGCAACATATTTATAGCAATGTTGTTTCTTTTGAGGCAATACGAAATATGTGTTTTTCACTTTTGTCTATTTTGTTTGTTTGCCTGTACAATGGGCAACACGGAAGTAAGAAAAAGTGGATTTATTATTGGGCATACCCGTTACACATTTTATTCTTTGCAATTTTGCGTTGTTATCCGTTCTTTTAATAACAGATTTTAAGAGTGAGGGTGAATGTATTTTTTTTTGATTAAATTATTAGGAATACTTTTAGGGTTTACATTTCCAGTTTTTACAATAAAAGCAATTAAGGAAAGCTTACAAGGAAAAAGTAGGGAGCAGGTATATGTTGTATTATCAAGTGTATGCGGTGGGGCGATAATGCTGATAGTTATGGGACTGCTTCCAAATACATAAGATGTTGGCATAACGGTTTACCCGTTACGCTATGCGTGAAGTGGTGGATGACGAATGAAGGGAATCTCCAGGCAGGGCCGCCTTGCAACAGCAAGGCGGCCCTGCCGCTTTATTACCGTTCCAAGCCCTTTTGCTTGGGCAGCAATTTATCCAATTCCTCCTGTGGGATCTTGCTCAAGAGCTTCTCTGCCCGCTTGCAGCGCCGCTCCAGCTCGGAAAGCTTCATGCTCTGGTCAAAGCTGTGGCTGCGTTCTGCTTTTAACTCGTTTCGCAGATCTGCATTGATCTCCCTCTGGAAGCTTGCGTTCCGCCGCTCGTGGGCGATGGTATCCCGCAGCCGCTGTGTTTCCGCCTGAAAGGATTCCACCTCCGGCAGCAGCTGCGCCAGCATCTTGCCTGCGTTGAACACATTGATGTTGTTCAGCGTGGCCTCCAGCTGCTCCAGTTTGGCGTCCATCGCCGGGACCTTCTTGTATTGCTTTACTGATCTGGGACTGAGAAATGCTCGTCTCTGAATTTCAGACAACAGGAACCTACTTATATCATGAAGAACATTGTTTATATTCTTGTTCTTTCTCTGCTCTGTATCCTCCGGTAGAGTAGGTTCTTCTGGATGCGCCATGATGACGCCACCCTATGGACAGATTTTTAGGAGAGAAAAGGTCACAGTCCCCCCTTGGCGGGAGGCTGTGACGTTTTTGCCGCTGTCAGACGGTACAGATTGCTGGTCAGGCTGCCGTTGGCGCGGTGGCGCTGCCGCTTCTCAATGAGCTGCCTGTGTTCCAGATCTGCCAAGGCCCGCTGGACGGTGCGGGGTGAGAGGCCCAACTCACCGGCGATGGTCTTGATCCCCGGCCAGCAGATGCCGGAGGCGTCCGCGCGATCCCGGAGGTAGATGTAGACCGTCTTTTCCCGGTGGCTCAGATCTTCGGCGTAAATAAAGTTAAATTTGCTCATTTGGTATCCTCCGTATTGTAAGGGCTGTTTTCGCGTCGGTTCTGAATATTGTGGGCCAGCTCGTCGCGGTTCACATAGGCAATTTTTCTGGCCGCCCGCTCCGGCATCCGGTATCCGTCTGGGTCGAAGGTGATGCCCCAATCCAAAAACAGGCGCAGTCTCGTCCGCATGGGATGTGTTCCTGTTTTCATCACCACAAATTCGCCCTTGGGGATGGACTTCAATTCGTCTGGCGTCATGAGCGGGCGCTCCATCATCTGCAAGGACTGGCTGCTCTCCTTGCCCTGGCTGATGGAGCCGGAGAGCACCGTGCGGCTGCCAAGGGCGGCGGAGAGGGCCTCGGCGGTTTTGCTCTGGGGCGAAAAGCCGCCGAAGATGGTGTCCTGGCAGTTGTCGCAAATGATCTCCGCGCCCTCTTTTCCGTAGTTCTTTTCCAGTTGGGCAAGGCTCTGGATGATGGGAACCAGCGTCAGCCCGCGGGAGCGGCCCGCACTGAACAGGGGCAGGATGTCGAAGGGCGGCATGGTGCCCAACTCATCGCAGAACAGCACCACGCGGTTCTTGAGCCTGCCGTCATGCTCGTCCGCCACGGAGAACAGCTCACGGGAGAGGTTCTGGATCATAAGACCCGCGATGAAATTCTTGGCGGGGTCTTCCTCCGGCAGAATGAGAAAAATGGCGCACTTCTCCGAGGCGAACATCTCCGCGTTGATGGGGCTGTCGTAGCAGATGACCTGCTCCAGCTCCGTATCCAGAAAGGCGTTCAGGCGGGAGAGAACGGTGGACATGACCGAGGCCATCGCCTGATCCGCCGCTGTCAGCGCTGCGCCCGCCAGCCACCGTGCCTTATGCTCCGGCGGCAGAATGTCCACCAGCAGTTGAAAACCGTTTCTGCCCCGTGAGCTCGGCATCGCCAGCAGATCCTGAACCAGCTTGAAGGCGGACACGATATGCCGCTTTTCCTGCTCTCCGTCCTTTGGCGGCACAAATTCCGCCAGCAGCAACACAACGGCCGTCAGCAATCCCTCGGCGCTGTCATAGAAGTAGGCGTTATCACCGTATTGGGAGGCGTCACCGTCCGGGCTGATAATTGTCTTGGCAAGGATCTTGGCGTACTTCTCCGCCTTGGCCCGCGCCGCCAAGTTGGACGGATCTGCTCTCGCCAGATCCATGTAGTGATTCATCAGCGTCAGAAAGTTGAAGCCGTCCGAGCGGGTGGGATTCCGCAGGTCGATGACGGATACCCGGTAGCCATAGTACCGGGAGGCGATGGCGCCGTAATTCCTCGCCAAGTCTCCTTTGGTGTCCAGCGCCAGAAAGCTCATGCCGCAGGCGCAGGCGTATTCCAGATTGGGGTACAAGAAAAACGCCGTCTTGCCCACGCCGGAGGCGCCAATCATCAGACAGTGGATGTCGTCGCTGTCCACCAGCGCCCGGATATCCCCCTGCTCCTCGATCACCTTTTTGATTTTTGAGAGTAGCTTTGACTTTTTCTTCGGTTTCCGTTTCTGCTTTCCCGCCACAGGACGGCGCAGCTTTTCCAGCAGCTTGCGGGAGGTTTTCAGCAGAATTCCCGCCTTGCTTTTACGTTTTCCGCCGCCCACGCTGCCGAGGATGAGCCCCTGCTCCGTGGGCAGCTCCTTCCCCTTACGCCAGCGGCGGGGGCGGAAGGGTACGGTGTGGTAGGTCTTGCCGATCTCCTTGGGCGTCGCCCACCGCGCCGTGCCGTGCTGACCGTCGCCCACCGTCTTGCTCTTGATGTTGTTGAGGGAGTAGCTCTTGGAGAGGAAGGATGCCATGAGCAAAAACACCAGCAGAGCGCCGCAGAGGGCGAGGAAGATCCATGTATCCCCGTTCATGGTTAGTTCTCCTTTCTCTCAAATTTGGCGCGGAGATCGTCGTTCCAGTCCTTGCGTACCGGACAGAGCCGCTCCACATCCAAGCCCATGTCCTCCAGCGTATCCGTCATGCGGCCGCAGGCGTCATTGCCCGCCTCATCGTTGTCGAGGCAAAGGTACACCGTGTCCAGCTTGGGATTCTGCCGCAGCCGTTCCAGCACCGGCTGGATGGATGTCCCGCAGCAGGCAACGTAGCTGTGCTCCTGCCAGCCGTATGGATAGAGGGTGATGTGGGACAGGAGGTCGATGGGGGCCTCGAACACATAGAGGGACTTGTCCGTGCCGTTCTTATGAAAACAGTGCTCGCTGGCGCTGCTCTCAATGTTCATGCGGAACACCCGTCCCTCGCTGTTGGTGCTGCGGATGTGGGCGTGTTTTGCCTCGCCGCTGCCATCCAGCCCCACGAAAACGCAGTTGTGATGCTTGTCCTCGTAGAGCAGCTTTTCGTGTACGAAATAGGAGATGACCTCCCGGTCAATGTGGCGCTGACGCATGAGGTAGGCGTACATACGCCGCATGGTTCCGTAAGGCTCCGGCAGCGCGAAGGGCTTCGGAGCCTCCTTTGCGGACTTTGCCTGCTCATACGATTTTCCGTTTTTTCTGCCCAGCAAAAGCAAAACCGCCTCCTGATAAGGGAGACGGTAATAACGCTGGACAAAGCTGACGGCATAGCCGCCCTCGCGTTTGGAATGGTCGAACCATTTGTTGCCCCGGACGGTTATGCTGGGATCGTTGGGCGTACGGAACTCCCGGCCGGAGCGCACGGGTCGTTCCCCCTGGGCACGCAGCAGAGACACGAGGTCTGTGTTTTGCGCCCGCGCCTTTTCCTCCGGCGTGAAATACATATATTTGCTCATGATGTGTCCTTTCAAAATTCTGCTTTGCGCTACCTGAATATCTGTTCCTCGTGATCGTCCGGCTTGTGTCCCATCGCCAGCCGCTTGCGCCGCAATTCCTGACGGCGCTTGCGGTCGATCTGCAAGCCGCGGTGGATCTGGTCGATCTTGCTGTTATCCTCAAAAATTCTGCTCATGTGATGCAGCATCCGCACGACGGTTTCGCCCACCGTGGGAGCACGATAATCTGATCCTGCCGGTGCGGTTTGCCCTGCTTGACCGGATGGCTGTGAGTGCGTCGGAGTCATTTCGCCCACGGGCGGCACGGCGTCTTTGGAGGCGGCAGCGTCAGCGGAGCCGGGATCTTCCGGTGCGGTACTCGCCGCACGGTCAAATTTGGGCTGTGTGGGAACGGCTGGTGCTGTGGATTCTACTTCGGCTTTCTTGGCCGCCGCGGAATTCTCAGGCGAAATGGATTCCACCGATGTGGCAGAAGTTCTCTGTGCATCCGCACACCGCTGCCGCTCCGTCATCCATTGCAGTGTTTCCTGAATGACCATGTTGCGGACGCTCCGGAACTCCTTTTGCTGGGAGAGCGGCAGACGCTTGGGCGGCCGCTGATCGTAGTCCAGACACACCTGCTCGTAGAGTGTCTGCCACGTTTCATAGGCGGCGGACACCCGCTCGTCCTTCGCCAGCTCCTCCACGATTGCATCCACGATGGCCTTGACCCTTGGCGGCAGGTAGCCGTAGACCTTTCGGCCCTTGACCGTCAGCAGGCGTTCCGCCAGCTCCTTGGTGAGCTGCTCCAGCCGCGGATTATCCACCGAGCCATGCTCCAGCTGCGCGATGCACTCCACCATTGCCTTGCGAGTGCGTGTCTGGAGCGCCTGCCGTGCGATGTCCTTTTGCTGGTAGATGTGCATCCGATCCGCGTGATAGATCCGTCTGGCGAAGACGGACTTCACCTGCCGGATACCTTCTTTGGTGAGATACCCTTCCTTTGAGTCCGCGGAGAAGAGGATCATGTGGATATGCACCTGGTTCGGCTTTTGGTGGAAGGCGGCATACCAGCGCAGGTTGTTCGGCTGGATCTTATACGCTTTTGCGATGTCGCAGACGGAGGCATTCACCAGCGCCCGCCAGCTTTCCGCGCTGTCGTAGCCCAGCCGCTCCGCATCCTCACGGCGCAGCGCGATCACCGGCGTCCACACGTTGCCGGTGTGCTCCGCCACCTCCCGCACCGCTTGTGCGAGATTTTGTACCTTGCCGTGGGCGTCCCACAGACCGTGTTCGCCGTCTTTCTGGACGCCGGGGCGATGGGAGATGTAGTCGATGAAATTTTCCTTTTGATCCAGCGCCTCCATGTAGTTTTCCCGCACCTGCTGGATGAACGCGGAGGCGCTGCCCTGGGTGGGGTGATCCAGATATTCCTCGTACTCAATGAGTTCCCAGCAGGAGGGGAAGGACTTCAGCAGCCGTGCAATGAAGTCCTGCTGCTTTTTCGTGGTGGGGAGCGTACTGCGCTCATCCGCCAGCAGCTCCACGCCGGGGCGGGTGGCGACGTAGCGTGTGCGCTGGGCCAGCTTTGCGGCGTTCTGTCCGCCCTTGAGGTAGGGGGAGATCAGTACGATCCGGGCCATGCGTCATCCGGCTCTATACGCCGCTGGCTCCGCACCGCGCTTTCAAAACTCACCTGCCCGTTGGTGCGCTTCACCTCATCCACGGCGTAGGCCCGCAGCTCTCGCGTGTGAATCGGGTCGGTACGGAAGTGGGCGGCGATGGTGTGGCAGAGCATATTCAGTTCCACCGCGCACTTGAAAAGAATACGGCAGAGCCGATTGTTGTTGTCGTCCAGCGTACCCTGAATGGCGGTGAGGATGGCTTGCGAGAGGTAGGCGGTGTTGTCCTCGGTGCCGAGATAGCCCATGTAAAAGCGCAGGGCCTTGTTGATAAATTCGCTGCGGTTTTTGCAATTATCCGCGGTCAGCCAGCCGTCCATACGGGGAACCAACTTGGCATCCAGCCATACCACCGTGCGCTCGATCCGCTTTTCGTCATTTTCCTGCATTTTTGCAGCACTCCTTTCTGAAAAGGCGCAACCTCTTGTCACGCCTGCGTTTTTGCGGGTAAGGTGCACCTGTTTCCCATCAAAACCCGCAAAAGGTGCACCTTGTCCAAATCTCTGAAAGCCCCGCACTGCGGGGCTTTGTGGCTGGGAGGGGCCCAGTTAGGGGCACCTCTCTTTATCTTGTGCTTTTATCGAACGGGCAAATAAGGGGCGAAACCCTCTGAAATGGGGCATGGCCGGGAGGTGAACACCCATCCCCAAAGGCTCGGTTTCCCATCGTCGGAGCGGTATTCACAGGGTCTTTTCACACATCGCCCACAAACGCCGCAACGTTCGTTTCAAGAGGCTGCGGCGGGTACACACGCCACCCCAGCCCCGAACCGCGCACACAGCGGCTCACACGGCGAAACACGGGGGAAAACGAGGAGCCGCCCCATGTGGGGCGGCTCGGCTGTATGGAATCGCTCTGGTCAGGCGCAGTTACACCTGTTTTTCCTCCTCCGTTTTTTCAATCCAGTCCAGCAGGTTCTGCGTTTCTTCCAGTGTCCTCGCCATGTTGTAGAGAACCGTGCGCCCTTTCGTGCTCTCAGTGCGCAGGGATGTTTCAAACAGATCCCATACATTATCCAGTGTTTCCGTGCCGGTAGCATGCATGGGCAGTTCTTCTTCCGGAAGAATGTGCTGCACAACGCCGCCCTCTCCGGCTTTTTGAATCGCCAATCGTTCATGTTCGATGAGTGCGAGCGCCTCCAGCGTTGCGTCTGCTGGGAGTTCCCACGCCTCACCGATCTCCATGATGCTCTCACGGTACAACTGCACGTCAAACGTTGGATGAATCACCAGCATTGCCAGCGTCTCCTTTGCCAGACGCATTTGTAGTTCCATTGCGGCTTCTGTATTCATTTCAAATTTCTCCTGTTTATTTTTTGTGTAGCGCGCTGCGCAAACACAATGGCACAGCGGCAGTCGGAAAGCTATTCACGAAATCCAACAAAATTTTTTGTGAGGTTTTGCGCCTTTCCATATCGCAGAAAAACCGAGGGAGCAGAATAACAGCCGCCGAACTGCGGCTGCCCGCCGAGGGCGGGTTGACGCGGTTCGTCGGTGCCGCGGCCCCGCTGGGCTGCGCAGCCTGGACGCTGTTGGTTCCGCAGCCGTGAGCGTTTCAGCCTTGCTGTGTTTGTGCCTACAGTTTCATCACCGGCCCCTGCCGCTGTTCCGGTTCCTCTCGGAGCTGCTGTGCGTAGTCGCGGAGACTCATGTCAGTCTGCTTCTGACAGTATTCCTCCATCTTCTGCAGCAGCACCTCCCGCTCCGCCGCGTTGAGCCGGTAGCTCCAGGTTTCCTCTGTGCCATCCGCTTTGCAGAGATTCAGTTCCAGCGTGTCGCAGGGGCGGTTTTTCTCCATGTCATAGTTGGCGTAGATGTTGAGCCAGTCATCGTTTTTATCCGTGCAGACGAAGGTGCCGAAGGCTGCATCCACATCGAACTCCGTCCGCACATAAAAATTGAGCTTGCCGTCCATCTCGATGATCTCATCACCGAAAGAAAAAATCCGCGCGGAGAGGTGTCCCGCCGAGGTGATTTCCTTACCGCTCAGATGATCCAGCAACTTGCGCCACTGATCATCGCTCGACGCGAATTGTGACCGGGTGGCATGGTACGCCGCCACGGATACATCCCGCATCGCCCAGGTCTGCCAACCGTCCATGATGTGAACGGCGGAGAACTCCCGCTTGTCGAAGTTGAGATCAAACACGCCGCGCACCTTGACGGTGTTCTCCATGCGAAGGGCGGTGAGCGCGTTGTACTCTTCCGCTGTGATGGGCTGCCCGTCCGCGAACAGCTTGATGAACAGATCCGGCGCGGAGCCTTTCTCCGCAGTGACATAGCCGCGCAGCTTTACTGCGGCATCCAGCAGTTCCTCACCGGGCGAGGTCTTGAAGTACCACTCCTGTCCACGCTCGGTCACATGGTAGGCGGCGTAGGTGCGGGCTGCTTCTTCCTCCGCGCGCCGCGCGGCATCCTCCGCGTAGATCTCGGCACTGATGCGCTCGTACTCGCGCTCCGGGAGTTGGTTGCACAGCTCATCCAGCACATCCTCCAGATGCTCCTGCAAGGTTTCATCCTTGAGATGCTTTTCAATGGCATCCTTCCATCGCCGGTCGATCCACAGTGTGATGTCTACATGATCTGCCATCTCACTCACCATTCCTTTCGTCAGTGGGCTGCGCCAACGCGGAGGGAGGCTCCTCCCGCGTCTGCGCCTTCGCCGGTCTTGCCGGACGGCGGGGACGGGCAGCGGGCGCCGCGCGGCTGTCCAGATACTCCCGCACCGGCTCCGGCACCTCAGATTCGTAGAGGCATTTGAGCAGCTCCTCCAGTTGCGCCTGTACGCTGGTGTTCTTCTTTTTAAGTGAAAATTCGAGAGCGGCAAGCTGCTCGCTCTCGAATGAGATTGTGACATTTTCTTTTTTCATAGTCGGCATATTCCTCCGTTCCTATTTCATCTGCATCGTCGGGGATTCCATTCTCTGTGTTTCTTCGCGCAGACCGGAAAGCAAACTGGAAAAGATTTCGCCCTCGTCTACGCTCTGATGCTCCAGCCAAGCCTCACGGAGAACCTCCAGAGGTCTTTCCGCCTGCAGCAAAAATTGATGTTCCTCTCTGGGCAGGCTTTCCCCTTGTACCGTCAGCCTGCCGCGGCAAACCTGCATGGCTGATATCTCCGCTGCAGACTGAATCAGTTCATCCCATTCCAGCTGATCCAGCCCGCGCATATGGGCTGCCATCTCTGCCTCGGTCCGCTCAAATATCAGCCCCCACAGTTCACTGGAGGTCAGTTCCTTATGGCTGACGATCTCCCCGGAAAGAAATTTCGGCACATCAATAACCTCCGGTTCCTTGAACGCCATATCGCCGCGGTAGCCGATTTTCAGCATGGAGAATTCTTTTGCTGCCTGCATCAGTTCTCTGGAACTGCCGGGAGGGATCTCCTGATTCCAGCGGTACCAGTTATCCTCATAGCCACGGGGCGTGAGTTTGAGGAGAACATAATCCTCCGGCACGAATTTGGGATAGCGGCAGAGCTGACCGCCCACGGCGTAATAGGGCTTGCCCTCACAGAGAACCGTCTGCGCCATGTATGCCCGCATCTTATCGAGGCTCTCGCAGAACCAGCATTCCGTATCATCAAAGCGACGAATCACGCCGTCATCCAGAATGCTGTTAAGATGTTCCTTTTTCGTCAGGTGATAGACCGTGGACGGTCTGGATACTTTTTGGTATGCCATATTATTCAACCTCCTCGTAGTAGTCGCGGAGCTGGAAGCCCAGCGCCTCCATGTCGCTGTGCTCCATGCTTTTTTGGCGTTTTTGTGTTGTGGGTGGTATCACTACCCTCCGGCGGTCGCACGAAGTTTCAATCCTGCGGACGTCCGGCATTATCAAGGGCAAAATTGGCCTTTTTTATGGCGTTGCGCCGCTGTATCTTCTCGGCATCAGACAGCACCCTGTTTGGCGCGATCCTTATCCATGATTTTGGGATGGTGTAGTCAACTGCCCGCCCGCTGCGGGACACTTTGACGAGCCTGCAATCCTCCGGTCTGTCCCGCGCCAGCGCTTCCAGCTTCTGACGCAGCACCTTGTTGTGAGTATAAATCCCGGCGGTCTTTTCTTCCTCGTTGAAGCCGATAATGGTTTCCTGCTCGTAGCGAGCCATGTTCATAATCATTTCCTTCCTTTCAGCCTTTCGGCAGATACGCCCTCGGATTCGTCCGTTCCCCGTTGACGCGCACCTCGAAATGGAGGTGCGGCCCGGTGGAGCGCCCGGTGCTGCCGGAGAGGGCGATGATGTCTCCCGCCTCCACCGTCTGTCCCACTTTTGCCAGCAGCTTGGAGCAGTGGCCGTATAGCGTGGCAAGGCCATTGCCGTGGTCGATCATCACATAATAGCCATAGCCTCCGGCGTTGTACTTGGAGACCGTCACCGTCCCCGGCAGCGCGGCGCGGATGGGCGTGCCGGTGGGAACGGCCAAGTCCATGCCGCCGTGTCCCTTGCGCTTCCCGGTGATGGGATCGACGCGGTTGCCGAATTCAGAGGTGACACGGCGCTCCCAGCCTGAACCGATGGGCGAACAGAAACCGTCCGCGCCGATAAACGGCACATCCGCGCCGGGTATCCAGCCCTCTGAACCTCCGGCTATGCCATAGCGGACGAGGTTGTAGACACTGTCGGCGTTGGACTTCTGCTCCTCGGAGAGCTGTAAGTGAAGCACGTTTTCAAGATTGCCGTACACGGCGGATATGTCCGCAACGGGAATCGCCACGGTGTAGCTCTCCTCGGTTTCCGTCCTGTCCTCGCTGGTAACGGTGCGGGTGCGTTCCTCGTAGGTCACGAAGCAGTCCACGAACTGCTTATGCGCTCTCCTGCTTGGTGCGTCCTCTCCAAAGAAAATGGCATAGAAAACAGCCTTGACGCGGGTACCGTCAAGGCTGCTTTCACCCTCTGCCATGTCATTGACGGCGGCGATGGCATCGTCCAGCAGCGTGAAGCTGCGGCGCATATCTTCAATGTAAGCAACATATTCCGCAGGCGTTTTGTCCGGAATGCTGCCGCCATTGAAGCACAGCAGAACGGCGGAATTGTTATGCTCCGCGCTGCCGGAGAGCAGAGAGCAAATCAGCGCCAGCGTCAGGATCAGCGGTGAACAGATCGCCGCCACGATCCAGCCCAGCTTTCGCCTGGTGTCCTCATTCGAGAGCGCGGCAGCGGCGAGCTTCGCCAGTGCCGCGACGGGTACCGCCATTACCGTCCACCTGCCGTTCCGAAGATGGCCTGCTTGTACTCCGGGGCCTGCACCTGCAATAGATAGCGTTCATTGCCGCACTTGTAGAGGCAGGAGCCGCGCTGCGGGTCCCGGATCAGGGCATATTCGGACTCCTCCAGTTGGAGGTTATCCATGAAGAATTTCTTATCCACGTTGCCGCCGTTAAAGATGAACTGATGGACGGGGATGGAAAAGAGGGGGCGTGTCAGCTCCCGTATTCCCGGCTGAGTGAAGTCCTCCAAATTCTGGCTGGCGAGGAACAGGGCGGATTCCTTTTTTCGTACTCGTTTGAGGGCGTTGCGGATGTAGGTGATGACGGTGGGATCGGACAGCCACAGGTACAGTTCATCAATAGCCGCCACGGAATTGCCCAGCGTCAGAAGCTGATCCGACATATAGGACAGCAGGCTGAACAGCAGGGTGTTCCGCAGATTTTCCGCCATGTTATCCAGCCCCTTGACGCAGAAAACAAGGAATTTGGAGCGGTCAATATTGGTATGCCCATTGAAGAACCGGGCGTCCGCGCCGCGGCACATGGAATGGAGCCCCAGCAGCAGATCCCGCAGCATCTCTCGCGGGTAGAGGCTGTCTGCGGCCTCGTAATGGTCGTAGCTTTCCTGAATAGCGTCATAGAGATCAGAGAGGATGGGGTAATCGGTCGGCTGCATTCCGGCAAAGTCCGTGCGGTCGGTGATGTTCCACTTTTGATAGAGCCGCTCTACCATCAGCTCCAACGTGTCGATGTGGGGCGTGTCAAAGCCCTTGTAAACGCGGAACACATCCCGCAGGAAGGAGATGTGCTGAGAGAGCAGCGTCCCCCGGAAAGCGTCCGGCGCGTCCGGGTCTTCCGGCCCGCTGCCATCATCCCAGCAGCGGGGCTCCAGCAGGTTGATGCGGTACTGCCCGCTTAAGTAGTCCAAAAAACAGCCGCCCAGGGCGCGGCACTCGTCCTCCATTTCGTGCTCGGAGTCCAGAGAGATCACGCTTTTGCCTGCCTCCCGCACATTGCAGAGCAGGAGCTTCAGAAGATAACTTTTGCCCTGTCCGGTGTTGCCAAGGATCAGGGCGCTGGCGTTGGTCTTGTCAGAAGCACGGCGGTCAAAGTCCACGATGATGTTGGAGCCAAACCTGTCACGGCCAATGAAAAAGCCCTTGGGGTCGGTTTTGCCGGAATAGTTCATGGGATACAGATTGGCAACGCTGCGCGCGGGTAATACCCGCTCCGCAAAGCTTGCCAGTTGGCTGCCGCCCGCGGGGTTGGCGGAGAGGAATCCCTCCCGCTGGCGCAGGAGCAGCGGATCGGCGCCCATGCGGGAGCGCACCAGTTGGGCGGATACCGTGTCCCGCGCCGCGCGCAGCTTTTCCGTATCCGTGGCGGCAATATCCAAGTAAACGCCGCAGTGGATGAGCGGCTCCTTTTCCTGCCGCTGCTTTGCCAGCAGCTCCGCCATATCCCGTAGGTTTGCCTCCGCCGTGACGCTCTGCTTGTAGTCGTTGGTGTTGCTCCGCTCCATGCGGCTTTTGTTGGTGGCGGCATGGAGGATGGCGTCTTCCTCGGCGGGCGTGACCTGCCGCGCCGTCAGGCGCAGATTGACGCCGCCCATATCGCCAAGGCCCCGCAGCAGCGCCAGCTCATCCGTCATGGGCGGGTAGCTTTTCAGTGTCATCGCCGTATGATACCGGCTGCCGAGGATAAAATGGTCGGTGTTGAACTTCACCGCCGCGGGCGCGATCATATCCAGAAAGTCCTTCGGACGCGGGGCCTGCTCCGGCATCTTCTTTTTCGGTTTTGTTTTCTTTTTAGCCATGTACATACTCCTCTCCATCGAAATCACGGAATACCTCCGTGGTGAGATCCTGCCGGTAGTAGATCGCCAGCAGGCGCTTGACATCCTGCTCCTCCGCCAGACGCACGCAGAGCCCGTGGTCGCAGATGGCTTTCTCCAACTGCCGCAGCGCGCTTTCGTCCGCACCGGCTTTTTCATCCAGTGGGAGCACCAGTACAAATTTGCGGGAGGAGGCGGAGGAGAATTGAATGGCGTCTAAATGGGCCATGTCCCGCTCCAGCAGCTCCCGCACGGCAGGCTCCGTTTCCTCCTCCAAGCGCCGCAGGTAATACTCCTTGTTCCGCTGGAAGGATTCGCGGGAGTCCAGCGCCAGAATTTCCAAGGTTGGTTGGGTGCTGAGAAGCATGGTCAGGGAGCGGATACGGCCCCGGATGACCTCCGGGGACAGGACGGAGAGGTTGTCCGGCTGGATCAGGAAGAAGACCCGCTCTCCGGAATCTGTCATGACGCCGTGGGGCGTCACGCGGACGATGCCCATGAGCTGCCGTGTCGATTGCTGCTGGCGCAGCTCCTTTTTCTGTTTTCGGTTCATGGGTCCAGCCTCCATTCGTAATATTGTTGGCATAGAAAGAGAAAGCGAGCGGCACGGCGCAGGAAATCCAGAATGCTGGAGCCATCCACCTGAATGGTGAGAAAGGCGTACAGCACCGTGACCACCAGCAGTCCCATGCCGAGACCCTGGGTCAGCGCCAGCACAGAGAGCAAAGCGCCGATGCCAATCACGGCGATGTCCCGCAGCAGCCAGAGCCACAGCATGGGCTTGGCTTTCAGGTTTTCGGGGTAAATAAACATTTTGTTCCTCCAAAGCGAAACCGCTGCCGAAGATCTCAGCAGCGGTTCGCGCGATGTATTTCTTATTCTTCAGCGGCGCCGACATCCTCCGCCAGCGCCTGCCGGATGCAGTCCAGGAAGAAGGCGTTCTGCTTGATGCCATTCCGCTTGAGGTATGCCTTGAGCTGCTCAAACAACTCGGTGGGCACCTGAAACGCCACCGTCCTCACATTGTCCTTGTCCATCTTCACATTTTCCTCCATTTCATAATATTTTGTGATGAGCGCGGTCATGTACCGGCTCAGTGTTTCGCCGGATTCCGCCTGTCGCTGCCGTACTTTGGTATGCAGCTCCAAGGGGATTTCAGCGCAGAGGTTGCGCGTTTTTTCTGCCATAGCAGTTCCTCCGATCTTTTTAATGGTAAAGCCAAGATACCCGAAAGCAAGCGCGAAAGCTATGACCAAAGCCAACGAAGAAGCGGCGTGAAACAGCGGCGATACCAACAAAGCGGCTATGCTACCCGCATGGCCGCGGCGATCCGCGACATAATAAACTCCACACAGGGTATCGCCACGCTGTTGCCCAAAGCTTTGTACCTTGCACTATCCGACGCGCCGGGGATGTCTGTCCAGCCGTCCGGGAAGCCCTGAAGCCGTTCACATTCCAAAGGTGTCAGGCGGCGAATGAGGTGATGTGTTTCAGAACAGGATGCGTTGATGATACACTTATCCTGACTGACGTATTGATTACCGATACCTTTTTCATCTCCGCGGCATAATGCTCCAACTGTTTTTTGATAAAGTTCTACGACCGCGTGGCGGTCTGTGGCGGTCAATGTATACGCCAAATTCTCCTGACAGCCAAGACCGTTGCCGCCGTTTTGCGGCTGGCGGTCTACAATGTTTCCGGAAATACAAATGGTATCAGCGTTCTGCTCAACCAGAGGTATATTGTTACCACCTGTGCCATAACGGGCAGACATGGTGGGCACTACCTTGTGGGGGCCAGTGTAGCGACTGTCAATGCCGTGATTTTCGTAAACAAGAGGTTGGTGTCCATGCTCCTGTGCTCGGAGGGTTCCGGACACGTTTTCGCTGCATTCCATCACGCTGCCGCCCTGGTCATTAAGGCATAAAACAGACGGCATACAGTTCCCGCCGGGGCTGCCCTTGAGGGTTGGAGCAACCGATTCGTTGTATCCAATGCCGCCCGCTTTTGCGCCTGCTCCGGCGGAAAAACCGGCAACAAAGGTCTGCTGTTTCATCCCCGGCTGTGCGCCCAGCGCACCCGCCACATCGCACAGATCCCGCACCTCGTCCCGCTGGTTGGCGGCAAAGGCCATGACACCGTCATAGCCGTCAAAGCCCTCCGCGGCTCCATTTGGCTGTGTTACAAAGGTCTGCATCTGCATATTGGTGGTTGCCATCAATGCACCGGACACGCCGTTCAGGTCAATGCCCTCATTGCGCTGGTTCACATGAAATGCCTTAAGGTCAGTAGGTTGGCTGTCCGGCTTCATGAGCCCCGCTTGGATCTTCAGCGCACGCGCCAGCATCTTCGGCAGCTCCTTGCCGCGCTCAAAGGCGCGGCGCAGGATGCCCAGACAGGCGGTTTTCGATAAATAATACTTTAGAGACGGGTACGCTTCCAGTATGCCGGACAGTGAGACGCGGATCGGGCGGCGGGGCGCGGCCCCGGTATTGAGGGGCCTCTTGCCTTCCCGCCATGGAGATCGAAATTCCCAATGGCGCTGTCCGAAGAGATCCACGGGAGAGGACAGCAGATCCAAGTGGAAATACGGGATCGAAACCAGTTCGGAGTCCGACTTGCCCGGTCTGCGCTTGGGCGGTGCTCCGCCCCTTTCAGCCGTGTCTAACCCAAGCATCGTCATCTGCCCGTTCGTATCGAATCGGTACATCTATGAGACCTCCTTCTCACTGTTTTCCGTTTCGTCAAATACATCAAATAAAAGCTGGGGCGCAAGCGGCCCGGCAAAGTCAGCAAGGAGAAAAATGCGCTTGCGACGCTGTGCGACGCCACACAATTGCGCGTCCAGACAGCGCCACGCAATAGAAAACATATCGCCTGCCGTGAGATCACCGACATCGGGCCATCCGTAAGGATAGGGGCCTGGGATAAGCTCGTTGGGAAAGCAGATCCGCACGATCTCCTCCAGCACGATCCGAAAGTCCTCATACTTCGGTTTTCCGCTTGAAAAGGCCCCCGGTAATAGTGATAGGTAATCCTTTGAGGCAATCTCCGGATTTTCCCCCACTCCACACCGTGCATGAGAGTTTCCCCTCACACGGCGTTCCATCGGCATAACAGCATTTTGTTTCAAACACAATTTACACACTTCGTTGCGGGTAGATGGTTTTAGATTGCGTTCAGATTTGCTTGTTCTCGCAGTTTGTTGAGCTTATTTCGCTGTTGATTATCCAGCAACAGGGTTTGGAGCAGACGGGAAATGGTTTTTTCATCAGTGGCATGAACAAGTTGATGGATACCCTCACTGACTATAACAAAATTTGCGTAGGCATCTGTTCCGCCTGCCGACTTAGGCCGCTTGTGATGGCAGTGAATTTCATGGAGTGCGAGCGTTCTGCCTGTAACAGCGCATTTTCCATACTGTGCCGCATATAGAGAAATACGGTTGTCCGCATACTCCACAGACTGCCCCAGCCTCGGATTACGCATCAGCCATGTGAGAATTTCAATATTGACACCAAGCATCCGATGAATTTCCTCTCGTCCACTCTCTGTGTAGCGATTGATGCTCCGTTTTTTCCCCAATGGGTTCTTATGTCGGATATATCCTGCGGGTATAAGCGGATGTCCTTTCAGAAAGCGAATTTGGCTGCTGTTGCCGTATTTACTCTTGATGTAGCCCTTTTCTAATTTACCCTGTTTGCTTAGTCCCTGCTTACCCAAACGGTTTTTCATTTGCTTGCCGATGGCGAATGCAATGGGCGAGAAGTCCAGATTGACGCAGGTAGCAACACGATAATAATTGTGCATTCCAATTACGATGGAGTTGTAACGGAAGATTTGCTTGCGCTGGTCTTGCTCGCTTTTCGGATGTTGAATTTCCTTAATACACTTCGCCAGTTGGTCTTTTACCCTTTTCTGCGCTTTGTCGCTCATGTGAGACCGAACGACATACTTATCTCCCTTGCGCTGTGTTTTCATCTTGAATCCCAGATATTCCGAATAGTGGCGCTTTAGGTTCACCACCTTAGATTTTTCTGGGCTGATGTCCAGTTTCAACCGCTCCTTTAGCCATTGCGTTGTTGCCGCATATAAACAAAATGCGTCTTTGCGGTTTCGACAGAACAGCTTGAAATCGTCGGCATATCGAACGATGAATACAGGCTTTAGGTTGCTTTCACGCAGCAATCGGTACTGATAGCCACGGTTGATGCTGCCATTTGCGTTGAGACGAGTATATTTTGCGTTGCCGTGCATCGGCATCCATTCCCACTGCGACGCTATCCACCAGTCCAGTTCATTGAGAACAATGTTGGACAGCAGTGGAGAGAGAATACCGCCTTGCGGTGTCCCTTTACTTGGGTGGAGAATTTCTCCGTTAGACAACACGATTGGGGCTTTCAGCATTTCCCGAATAATGCACAGAAGCCGTTTATCCTGAATTCCCATTTCCCACATCTGTTGAATCAGCTTTGTGTGGTTTACATTGTCAAAGAAGCCTTTTATATCGATGTCCACAACATAATACAGGTGCGATAGCTGTATTAGCTGGTCACATCTGGCGATGGCATGTTCTGTGGAGCGATTCGGTCTAAAGCCATAGGAATGGTCATAAAATTTTGCTTCACAGATTGGCTCCAAGACTTGCAGGACACATTGCTGCACGATGCGGTCTACAATGGTCGGGATTCCAAGGGGGCGGGTTTTCCCGTTTGGTTTTGGGATTTCCACCCTGCGGACAGGGCGGGGGTGATAGCTCTTAAACTGCTTTTGAATCAGCGCCACATATTTTTCCTCGTTCAATTTGGCAAGGTCTTGTATGGTGCGCTTATCTACTTCTGCGGTACTGCTCCCTGTGTTTCCTTTGATTGTCCGATATGCCATTCTAATATTTTCCTCACTGGAAATGAGTTCCATAAGGTGAACAAACACTTTGCCTTTTAAGCTATCGGCATACAGACTGTCCAAAGTCTTTTGCAGGTCGTAATACTCCGCATAACGGATTTTGCTTCTCTTGGGTTTCTTCCGCTCCGAAGTCAACACAGGCATCCACTCCTTTTCAGCGGATTTTCTTTGTCATATTCGAAGCTGTGTTTATTGTGTTTTCAAATTTAACTGTTATCTCGACTTGAGGCTATCCCTCCATCATGTTTCCATGATTTCTACGGTACTGTGCCTCTACTCTCACTGGGATAAAGGGCGATTATGCATTCCCGCCCAGCGTTTCTCTGACTGCAACAGTCTCCACGCTCCCAGCTTTCCACGTTCCAATGGCCCTATCATTTCATGCTTTTAGGTGCTCCCTTTGAGCCTGTGTCCAGCTTTCGCCTTACTGCCTATAACAGTATATGGATTTTCATAAAAACGACTTTTACTCATCCACGGACACCCCGCTATGGCGGGTAGTGCCTTTCGACACATTCTGGGTTTAGACCCTTACATTCGGAAGTTCGTCAGTGTTCTGCACACATTCTCACCATGAGCATGAGACACCCGGCATATAGGCAACATCGTCCACCTCTGGACAAGTTTCGTATCATTGATTATGATGTACGGTTGCTCTCTGCCGACTTTACCGAGCTTCTGACACAGATTTGTTTGCTTCATCTGCGCCAGTCGGAGTATCAGTGTGGGCGTTTCAGGGCGTTACCCCATCATTCCACCCATCAGGCCATTAGTTCTGCAAGTGTTTTTTCACCATCCTTTCATTCTTGCGCCTGACCTTTTCAGTCAGGAACGTGTCGCACCGTTCTCCCAACACATCCAGCGCGGCCGTATGTTGACGCTCTCCCGGCCACGGGCTTTCTCTGCCAACCGCATTTCACGCACAATGCGCATCTGCTCCATAAAGAGGCCAGAACGCGCGCCGACAAGACCTGCCCTTGCGCCAGCAACGGAGAGATCTTGACACGGGCTGCCCCCGCAGATGATGTCCACAGGCGGCAGCTCCGCGCCACGCAGCTTAGTGATGTCGCCTACATGGATCATGCCGGGAAAGCGCAGCTTTGTCACCTCAATGGGAAATGCTTCGATCTCCGACGCCCATACCGGCGTGATGCCGTTGCGGACCGCAGCCAAAGGGAATCCGCCGATACCGTCGAACAGGCTGCCCATGGTGATTTGTGTTAACCAGGTCATATCATCACCCTTTCATCTGATCGCCGCGGCGATGGTTCGGGTGGTGTTGACGGCAGCCTGCGCCGTATAAACGGCGCTCGTAATATTGGCCTTTGTTGTGGTGTCCAAGCCGAAGCTGCCAGCGATGCGCGGCACTTCGCCAGCGGAGAGCATGAGTCCAACGCCCATGAGCGCGTGATCCTTGAATACCATAAGTCCCGCAACGAGGATGGTGGACTGGAGGAAGGCGGTTAGGCACAAGCCGATGACCTGCCGCATCCAGCCCATAAAGCCGTCCAGATAGCCACGTGGGACGCTGAACATATAGAGGCTGCCCACCGCGATCTGGATGAGCAGGATGCCGCCGCGCTTGAGGTTGGCGAAAAACACCTTCAGCACCGCGTAGCCCATGAGGATCACGCAAAAAAGGAGCATAATGGGGCTGGTGATGACGCCAAGGCCGAAGTGAGAGCTATTTACCACATCGGCAAGGGTCTGGATCTCGTTGAGCTCCGTTATGATGTCCTGTCCCACCTCACCGATGCTCCGTCCGTAGCCGGTGAGTCCCGCAGAAAAGGTTCCCTGCAGCGACACGGATAAAGCGTAGAGGCGGACGGGGACAACGGTGAACAGGCTCACCGCAAGAAAGCCCTTGATGATGTTCATCCCGCACTGCTGGAGATTGCCCCTGCCAGCGGAGTATTCGATACCGCACTCAAAGGCGCAGACTACCACACTGACGGTAAACAGTGCCCACGCAAGGCGGGAGAAAAAGAGAATGATGGCGCTGACCCATTCCAGCTCGAACAGCTCTACGCCCATATTGCCCATGAGGGCAAAGAAGTTGCCGAGAAAGCCCACGATCTGCCCGTAGAACCAATCTACCAACTGATCCAGGACTGTCGCGGCGACAAAATCCCAAATAAATATTGTTCATTCACCTCCGGAGACGCGACAAGGCCGCCGCCCTTTCGGGCGACGGCCTTGACTGCTGTCTTTACTTATTTCATTGTCTGTCCAAAGCTTTGGGTATCTTTGCTTTCCGGTTCATATCCAAGTTTCTGGCAAACAAAGTCTTGAACGAGCCTGCATTCCTTTAATGCGCAGACGGCGTCGGATTCATCCAGTTCTAAATTGGATGGATAGCGAACTTGAACGCCGTATGGCGTCAGTTCAATACAGGAGTCTGCCAGTTGCTCAAATCGCGTGTCTACTTCACAGCACAGCTTACAAAGCTGGATAAGGTCATGCGTTTTGGGCGGCTCTCTGTCGAATTGAACAAGCGTGGCTTTTAGAAATTTTTCGGCAGCCTGTTCACAGTGATAGCAAATAATTTCCACAGGCAGCGGACGCATCGTCAGCAGATGTTCCGCGGCGCTGAGATCCATATAGGCAAAGTCAAGCCATTCGCTGCTCCAGCCGGTGCTCATACAGCAAGACCCCCTCTCTTGCGATTTTCCGCTCCAGAGAAGCGTGTTCCGCTCTCTGATGGAATGCGTTAGAGCGATAAACAATTACATCCAAGGGGACGGACTGCGCTGAAAAGAGCGCACGGCGGATCGCCTTGACCGCGTCTGCCGGACGCATGGAATTTTCCGGGATAATGACGCACAAATCGTAGTCACTATCATCGGTTGGTGTACCATAGGCGTATGAGCCGAAAAGATAGATCTTCTCTGTATCCACAGTTGCGTCAATGATCCGGCAGATATCAGAAAGCTCATTTTTCACAGATTCTGTCATTCGCGCCGCCTCCTTTCCTAATTTCCATTATACCCAGCACACAGAAAATAAGCAACTGATTTTTACCCTTGCACCTTTTAGATCCCAATGATGCTCCAAATGTATTTCGGGGCCGTCAGGGTGAAGATGAGGCAGGCAAAGAGGATAGCGGGGCCGGTCCACTCAAATTGACCTCGCTGGCGAAAATCAAAATACGCGCCGCCAAGTTTTACGAAGAACGCGATGGCGAGGATCATATCCAGCGCCGGGAACACCACCTTCTCCACCACGCTTTTAATCTGCGTAGCGGCCTCCTTCCATGTCTGCTCCACAGCGCCTGCCACATCGCCGCCCGCGGCAAGGGCGGAGGTGCAGCAGAGCGCGGTCAGGAGCAGGAGCGCCAACGCCAAAATCATGATTTTTTTGTGTTTCAAGATATTAACCTCCTTGATATGGGGATGCCGCCCCTTGCGGAGCGGCATCCGTTGTTGTTAGCTCTTAATAACCGGTGCGGGGCAGGGGCTTACTGGGGGCGTAGACACGGGTGACCCAGCGGGAGGTCGCCATGATCCACTGCCCGTTGTAGACGCCGCCCGCGTCCGACGTGTTGACGAACTGCGTACCGCCGGTGAGCTTGGCAAGTGCCTTGCAGTCCACGCGAGGGGCCTCCACCTGCCGGAAGTTGGCGGGGACGATGCCGAACGCAGCCATAAACTCCGTCACATACTCGTTGGAGGCAAGCCCCAGCGCCGCGGGGGAAGCATCCAGCACATAATTTTTGGATGTGCTCAGGTTATCCGCCAGCGTGCGCCAGGTACCGCCGCTGAGATTCGTGCGATACACGATCTTATAATTTCCGGGAGTATTCCACGTGCCAGTATAGATGGTCTGGAGCCGAACCGCCTTGACAGGCAAAGTGTCTCTCCAGTAGAACGACTCCAGCGCCGTGGTGGAATTGTTGGCAATACCGGTGAAATTGTAGCGGACAAGCTGCCCCGGCATGACCTCCACATAGCCGGTTTTCTTGATCGACACATTCGTTGAGAGGGATTTGTTAGCCATGCTTGCCTTGACGATCTGACCGGCATACTCAATTTCTACCTCAATGGGCGTCTTATCCAGTCCGTAAAACTCCGCCGCCTTGGATTCCACGATCTTATACCGCGCCAAAGGCAGGGGTTTACTCACCGCCAAGCCGTTTTTATCCGTCTTGATCGTATCCACCAGCCGATTGGTGCGGGCGTTGTAGATCTCAAAGACAGTGTTGGAGATGGGCGTCCCGGCAGGCCAGCCGTTCATGGCGTTGTAGTCGGCGCTGACCTTCGTCACTTGGATCTGGCCGGTGATTGGGGTATTCTTCCACTCGATTTCCGTGGTTTCACCAGACTTTACATACACGGTCTTTTTCTGCGTGTCGGGGATGTAGCCCTCATTCTCCAGTTCCCGCAGATAGTAGCGGCCATCTTCCAGTCCCTCAAACCGGACATAGCCCCGGTCATCGCTGGTTTCCTGCGCGATGGGATCGTTGCCGCTGTCATAGAGGATGAAGGACACGCCGGGGATGCCCTCGCCGGTGACGGCATTGACCTTGTGGAGCAGGATGCCGGAGATGGCCTTGTTGGTGATCTCCAGCGTGGCGGTCTGCCCATCCCTGACCTCGACCCGATGGGGCGTGTCATCCAGACGGTAGCCCTCGGCAGCCTTCCGCTCCGTCACGGTGTACCATCCATTTTCCGCTTTGGGGAGATAGATCACGCCGTTTTCATCGGTGGTGAAGGTGCCGACGATCTCGCCATCCATTTTCCGGATCTCGAACTGGACACCGGGGATGCGTTCTCCGGTTTTTTCGTCCTTTTTAATGACGGTAAGCCCGCCCGCGCGGACATTATAAAAGCGAAGGGTCTGCACCTCGCCCGCCTTGATGAGAATGGATTTCGGCGTGCCGTCCAGCACAAAGCCCTCCACGGTCTTGACCTCCCGCGCCGTAACGGTGGTGCCAGGGGTCAGGTCATGGATAACGACGCGTCCATTTTCATCGGTGATGAACTCTCCGTTGGAGTTGCCCACCACCGCGCCGGAGCTGTCGGTGACAAGGAAGGTCACGCCCTTCAGCGGCGTTGTGGTGCCTTCGATATACTTTTCGATCACAAGGGTGGTGCTGGGCGTGTTGGTGAAGTGGAGGGCCTGGGTGTCATTGGGGTTGACTACCACCGTCTGGGTGCGGCTGGCCTCGTCGATGGTGTAGCCGGGAATGGTGGCCGTTTCCGTCACCACCAGCGTCCCCACCACACCATGGATGGTGATTTTGCCATCCTTGTCGGTGAAGTACAGGCCGTTGCTGCTGATCTGTCCATTTTCAGCGGGTACAAACTCGCCGGTAGAGGTCGTCACCTTGAAGGTCACGCCCTGCAAGGGCTTCCCGGTGAGGGAATCCCGCTTGTCGATCACCAGGGTTCCGGCCTTGGAGTTTTTCACGATGACAGTCTGCGTATCACCGTTTTTGCCGATGACCACGTTTGTGGACGCACGATCCATCACATACCCTGCCGGGGCCTTGATCTCAGTCAGCACATAAGCGCCGGGAGCCAGATTGGTGATTTTGATCTCGCCCTGACCGTCGGTGGTAAAAATGCCATTCTGCGTCAGGGTGCCGGTGCCGATCACGCCATCCAGCCCCACCTCACAGCCAGCGGCAGTGGTCACACGGAACTCCGCACCGGGGAGGGGCTGACCGGTAGTGCTGTCCCGCTTCTGGATGATGAGCTTACCCTTGGGCTGATTTTTGAAGGTCAGGCTGACCGTGCGGCCCTCCTTGATCTGAACGGTCTGGCTCTGGGTATCAATGATATAGCCGTCCGGAGCCTTCGTTTCCGTCACAATGACGCTCTTGCCGGGTTTCAGGCCGGGGATGCGGATCTCGCCGTGCTCGTCCGTCCGGAAGATGCCATTGGCGTCACCGATCAGCGTGCCGTCCGCGTAGGTGATCTTAAATTCCGCGTTGGCGAGGGTCACGCTGGGGTTCACGGAACAGACCTTGCGAATCAGCAGGATGCCGTCCGGGGCGTTGTCAAAGCGGACGGTGACAACACTCTGCTCACCGCTGTCCGCCAGATAGATCGTTTCCGAGGCGTTGATGATGGAGTACCCATCGGCAGGGTCAACCTCCTCCACGATATAGGTGCCGCTTTTCAGGCCCGTCCAGATGGCGGTGCCGTTCTTGCCGGTGACCTTCTGCCCGATGGTCGTGCCGCCGGTGCCGGAGGTGCCGCCCAAAAACCGCAGCTGGAAGGTGCAGCCGGGGAGAGCCTCATGGGTCACGCTGTCGTACTTCTCGACAACGATGGCGTTCAGCGGGGTATTCTGGAAGGTCAGTGTCTTGCTCTCACTGCCGTGGAGGATGATCTTCTGGGTGGAGGGTTCCTTCATCTGGAAACCGGGAGCGGGCTCCACCTCGGTCACAGTGTACTCGCCGGGATAGAGCCGCTTACCCTGCTCATGGAGCCGGATCTCGCCCTTGGCGTCTGTGAGGATATTTCCATAGTCGATGGTGCCGGGGGCCTCGGCGGATTCGCCGCTGCTGGTGTAGGTGATGTGGAACTTGGCTCCCTCCACAGGAGCGCCCGCCACGCTGTCCTTCTTGTAGATGGTGAGCTGTGGCATTTTCCGATTCTTGAAAGTGACATTCACCTCGTCACCGGCGTTCAGGCTGACGGTCTGCTCCCTGTCGGCGTTTTTACTGGGCAGGTAGTACGGAGCGGGAACCGACTTTTCTGTAATTTTGTAACTGCCGGGGGCGACGTGGTCCGTCACGGTGCCGTCCTCACTGGTGGTCCAATCGGCGGAGAAATCACTGTCGATGCCTTCTACGGTGAACACGGTGCCGGGGATGGGCTTGGAATCCTCCGCGTCGATTTTGGTGACGGTCAGCCGGGGCATTTTCAGATTTTCAAATACGAGGTTTTGATCGTCACCGGGGCCGAGGTAGATCGTCTGGATCGTCTCGCCGCCCACCACATAGGGGGCAGGGACGGATATTTCCTTTACCTCATAGCTGTCAACAGGGACAGCGGTGAGAACCGCCTTGCCGTCCGGCCCGGTGGTGACGTCCTGATGATAGCCGTAATGGATGCCCTTGATCTCAAAAACGGTGCCGGGGATGGGCTGCTTGGTCTGCTTATCCAGCTTCTGGATGGTCAGATTGGGGAGCTTCTGATCTTTGGCCGTTACGGTCACGGTGCCGCCGCCATTGACGGTGGCATGATCCACATGGGCGCAGACGGGGGCGGTCAGCTTGGCGTAGGGCGCAGGGGCGCTGACCTCCACAAAGGCGTACATCCCCTCCGTCACATGGGGGACGGTGATTTTGCCGGAGGCGTCTGTGACCTCCGTGCCGATCAGCTGGCCGTCCCGGAGGATGTGGAATACCGCGCCGGGGAGGGGCGCGTTGGCGTCGGTCAGCTTGATGAGCTGGATCTTTACCTTCGCGTCATTCTCAAAAACGAGCGATACGTCTGTTTTGCCGTCCCAATAGAATTCCTGACGGACTTTGCCAGCGTCCTTGCTCAGAGAGTAGCCGTTGGGCGGCGTCATTTCTTCCGCCACATAGCTGCCGATGGGCATGGTATCCCAAGGCACATCCGTGAGCGCGCCGCCCGCTCCGGTGGTATAGGTGCCGGTGAAATTGTTATCCACACCGGTGATCTTGATGACCGCCCCGGCAAGGCCCTTGGTGGGATCGTCCGCGTCCACCTTGCGGATCTTACCGGTGGCGGTGACGGTGGGGGTGTCTGTAAAGGTGATCGTCACGGTGCTGCTGCCGTTATTCGGCAGGACCACATATTCAGGCCCCGCGTTGTCGATCTCGTAGCCGTTCGGAGCCGCCGTTTCCGTTACGGCGTAGGTTCCGGCGTCCAAGGGAGAGAAGGTATAGGTGCCATCCGCGCCGGTGACGATGTCCTTGGAGAAGGAGCCATTGGTGGATTCCACATGGAACCGCGCTCCGGCAAGGCCCTTGGTGGGGTTGGTGGCGTCTACCTTCTTGACCACCAGCTTGTACTGCTCGTTTGTCACGGTAAGACTGCCGATCATAACGCTCTGGACGGTGCTGGCGGGGTGGGCGGCAGAGCCAGCGCCGGTGAAGGAATACTCTTTTACGGCGCAATCGCCCCAAACATCCTGCTTGCCCAGATCCAGGATATATTTCGCCCGGTCCCGGAATGTGGCGCCGTCGCAGGTCTGGTCGATGCTGGTATAGCTCGCGCCCTTCAGCGAGTTCCAGACGTACATCAATTCCTCCGCACAGGCGGTGGCGGAATCACCCAGGGAGCCGTCCTTATACCGCCACACGATGGCCTGCACCCAGGCGTTCATGTACCAGCTATAACCGGAATCCCAGATGTCATCCACGCCAAGGGCGTGGGCCTTGTCCGTGAAGATGCCGAGGGAGTGGGCGTAGTAATAGGCCATCATCATTTTAACGGTGGGATCGGTGACGGGCTTCGGATCGCCCCAGGTCTGGCCGATCAGGGAGGTGCCCATGCCGCCGCCCTTCGTCCCGCAGAAGCCCACGGAGGACTTCCCGGCCACGCCGTAATACATCTGGTGCATTGTGCATCTGCCAAGGCTGGCGGACTGATAGGAAACGCCGCTCATGCCGAACCGTTCCAGCTTGATGGTGTCGGCTCCCGCCGCAAGCGCGGCAGTGGGGAGCAGGCCGAGAACGCAGATCAGGGCCAGCAGCATCGCGGTCACGCGATTTTTCAATGAATGCCATGTCTTTTTCATCGTTATTTGACCTTTCTTTTTAGATTTGCTCATAAAAAATGGCCTTCCTGCGATGAAGCAGGAAGGCCATGGAGTCTGTCGATAAAGTAGAGAATTCTCCGCGACGGTAAGGAAGGGTGTGCGCGGGAAACCCAAGAAGGGTGTCCCGCGCCATTGAAATCCTAAGTTTTCAGAACTTTTATAATGTTCTGAAAACTTGTTCAGCGGGGAGAAAAAACTTTTTCGACACGCTGAAATGGCCTTCCGGCAATGAAGCTGGAAGGCCATGTGAGCATATTGAGTTGCGGATAGGTTATGCGTAGGGATTGTGCGCGTTGGGATCACCGACGAACAGGAAGCAGATCGTTTCGCCCTCATCAGTTGAGACCCCGACGCCGATGGTGTCGCAATCAGGGTCAACCATCGTCTGGAAGTGGCCGGGAGAATTCCGCCAATTTTCCACTGCCCGCTCTGCGGTTTCCGAGGCGGGCACATTTGCGAACGCGGTGATGTTCGATCCAAATCCATGGGGATACCCAGCAGCCGCTACCGCCTCGCACTCCACCTTGTTCTGGTGGTATGTGACACGCAGGGACGCACAATGCTGCGCCGCGTCCATCAGAGCCGCGTTGACCGTCAGCTCCGGCGCGCCGTTTTCACGGCGTACCTGATTGACCAGCCGGACGATCTCCTGCCGTGCCGCGTCTGTCTGACTGGCGCCGGATTCCGGAATGCTTGCGCCTTGCTTGCCGTCAGCCACTGTCAGCGTCAAAGCGGCGGTCTGGCCGTGCTGATCGGTCACGACCACGTCGGATGTGCCGCTGCTGACCGCGATTGCGGTCCAGAGGCCGGAGGCATTCTCAACGCGGATGACATTGGGCTGCGTGGAGACCACACTTTTTATATCCGCGCTGGGACTGATATTCAAGCCGCTGCGGTCTCCGGGGCGGAGGGCGCTGCCCTTGTAGCTGCTGACGCGGATGCCGGATGCGGCAGGGGCGATCCCCGTGTATGGATGTCCGGTGTCGATTTGGACTCCGGCGTTCCAATAAACATTGAAACCGACCTGCTTGCCCATGTCCCGCAGCTTCACATAGTTATGTCCCGCAATGTTGTAGGCTTGCATTTCCACCTGCTGACCATCCACAAAGATGGGCTGCCAGGTAGGTTCCGCCGTGATCCCGGCTGCGGCTGCGATAGAGCCGCCGGTCAGCGCCGCGCCGATCACCATGCCTGTGAGCATCATACTGACATTCTTTCTCACGTTTTTGCTCTCGTTCATCTTTCTGCCTCCATTCTAATTATGTATGTGTGAAAATCTTCTTCGCAGCTTCACCATATCACAAGTGGAGGGCAGAAGTCGAACAGAACTGATTCGGCAAAAGGGAGAAAGATTCAGACCTCCGCTGCGGTGACGCACCAGCGCTGGTCCCGCTGGTTGCGGACGCAGGTGTAGAGCGTCAGCATATTTTCACCGGAGTCAGCAAGGCCGCCGCGATCCGTTTCGCTGACCTTGAATACATCCGTCACCTTGTAGGTACGGGTGCCCAGCTTGGTGGTCAGGGTGATGTTGTCCCCGATGTCCAGCGTGTGGATCTGGCCGAAATAGCTGTTGACGCCCCGGTTATGAGCGGCGAGGCAGACGTTGCCGTTCCAGATGGAGGTGTCCTCGAAGTGTCCGACGCCTTTGGCAAGTGTCTTGCTGTCCGTCCCCTGATAAATGCGGACGCTCAGATCCAGCGAGGGGATCTCCAACCTGCCGAGGGAGCCGTTTTTGTAGTAGAGGTCGCCCGTCACCTCTGTGAACAGCACGGCGGGCTGATAGCCGCTGCCGCTATTCACCGTGCTGCCGGGTGTGACAACGCCGGAGGCGCTGCCGCCAATGACCGCGCCGGACGCGGGAATACCACCGGGGGCAAGGTTGGGCGTGAGGTATTCACCGGTGTGGAGGGCGTTCATGCTCTCCGAGCCGAAAGCAGGCGGAATGAGCGCTGCGTTTTTGCTCATGTCGGCGTTTTTCATAGCGCCGCCGTCCGCTGTGTGGATGACCTCAATAGATGTGTCTTTGCCGAAGTCATAATCGTCCGGCGCGGCGATACTGTATTCCAGCGCATACGCCGGAGCCGCCAGAGCTGCTGTCATGCAAAGGCTCAGGCAAAGGGTGATGATCTTTTTCATTCTGTATCCTCCTCATTTGCATTTTCTCTTTTGCGTTTTACCAGCAGCGCGCCGCCGACGCCCGCGCCTGCCGCGGCCACGATCCCAATGGGAATGAGCACATAAGACCAGCGGAACGCGGACGCCGTGGCGGGTGTCTCCGCAGGCTCCGTGGACTGGATGGGCGTTCCCTCAAAAATGGCGACATAGCGGACACGGTTCAGGGCGATCCGGCTGACCGTGCCCACATAATCCGCCGTGACGGTATAGCCTTTCACATAGCTGCTGGTGGCGCTGCCGGAATAGGTGGCAACGGCTGTGTAGCGGTCTGCCACAGCGTAGCCGTCCAGATTGGCGGTGTTGTCCGTCTGCCACTGGATGTCCGTGAGCGTCAGGGTCTTACCGTTTTCCGTAATGGTTTTGGGAAGATACTGCGTATCCTGCTCGGCAAGGTTAGGATAGCTGCGCTTGGTGGAGATTCCCTTGGTGGCAGTGCCGTAGCCGGACGGCTCCACCTGCACGGTATCAAGTCGGAGCGTCAGGGTTCCCATGAGACCGTCATCCGTGATGAATTCCCGCTCCTGCGGCAGCAGCGCCAACACAGATTCCATATCTTTCTTGGCACTTTCAACGGAAATGTGCTCCGTGTGTTGGCGGCTCTCATTTTCCGGAAGCTCCTGCTTCAAAAGGTCCGTCAGGGTGTAGTGGAAGCCGTCCTGCCGGAAGTCCGAGCGGGGGATACCGGTAGGATCGTCTTCGGGGCTCAGATCATAGATCTTTTTCAGTTCCGTGCCATCGTCACTGCGAACGATGGCGGTGGGGTAGCAGACCTTGGCGTTCGGTACCGCAGGCTCAAAGTCCGCCGCCAGCGCGGTGGGCGTCAGCGACAAGGTCAGGCACAGCGCCGCGGCGCAAAGGGAAAGCATTCGTTTCATGTAGTTATCCTCTTTTCTTCATTTTATAGTGATCTCTTGTCTGCTCCAGCAGGAGGTCATATTCCCAAGGCTCCACTTCTAAGGAGAGGTAGGCCCCATCCTTCGTCATGCCGTCCACTCGATAGCGCAGCACCAGAGGAAGCTGCCGCTGCTTTTTCACATCCTGGGGCGAGAGCCAGCCAGCACCTCCCACAAAAACAGCGCGAATGGCGGAATCGTAGTTTTCTTCATAGCCCTGCCAGAGAAGGGCCTCCCGCAGTTCTTTCCGCAGCTTCTTGCGCTGGGGAACGGGGATCAGGCGCTCCGGCTCCAGAAGAAAACGGGGCCGCAGGCTTTCCATGCAAACCTCCAGCGCGTCTTTCAGGGCAGCGTCCTTTTTCACCAAGCCGCCGCGCCAGTGATCTGCCGCCAGAACATCCTCACCCTGGGCATCGCCGGGGAAAAGACGCACACAGCGGATGAGCTCATAGGCGTGGGCATCATCCGCCATGCCGAGGACGCGGGCCCCATCCATAGGGAGCGACCGGTAATGGGAGATCGCGTCATTCAACGCGGAAAAACGTTTCACACCCCAGCCGGATCTTCCGGGCCGAAGATCGTCCACGGTGTAATAGGTCATGCTCATGCAAGTATCCTCCTCACTTCATTTTCATACCGCCCATAGTGAGGGCGTCCGTCTGTTCCTGTGTCATCAGCTCTTCCAGCTTTTCCCGCGCCCATCCGGGCAGAAACTTGTCATCCAGTACACCGATGAAATCCTCCCGGTTCCATCTGGCTGTTTCGCCGTCCGAGAGGCAGGTGGCAAAGACTGCGCGACCACTGGAATGAGGCTCGCAGCCAAAGCCGCTCCGAGCATACAGAAGTTGGTAATCCTGCCCCCAATACTGCTCCCGCAGCGCCTCCGGTGACAGCACCAGCACCTTGCCGGTGAAGTCCTGCTCCGCACGGTCACCAACGCAATGCTCCGCGCCGAACAGATCCAGCGCCTGCACTGCCTTGCGGTAGAAAGTGACGAAGCCATCCAGCACGGCCGGATGGCTTCGGACAACAAAATCGCTGTTGTGGTTGATGTCTTTGGGAATGCAGGCGTGCTCCGCCCACTGCTTGTTGGCATGGCCGAAACGTCCGTCCCACTTGAGCTCGTGCAGGGTGTTGGCAAGCACCCACGCGGTGCGCTTGTAGCCGTATTCCTCCAGCACCGGCGTGATACAGTTCTTGTCCAGATGCATTCCGTCGAAGCTCTGACGGATGGCGTCCTCGATGGCGTTGCGGCAGGCGATGTTTGCCTTGTGGCTCTCCCGCCAGAGGGAAAGCTCGTTCCGATCTCTCGCCTCGGCAGAGGAGTAGGGGTAGAGATAGGTGTCATTCATCCTGAGATCTCCTCCTTTTCCAGCAGGCGGCATACGCCCTCCATCCGCACACCGGAATCCTCCAACATGGTGCGAATATCATCGTCCAGATCGTCGATGAGCACATCCGCGGCGGTTTTCTCCGCTGCCTGCACGATGACTCTGCCCTCCTCTACAAAGGACTCCAGCGCGGCAGTGGGCGAGATCCCCGCCTCCGCCAGCTGACAGGGTGGAATTTCAAGGCCGGAGCAGTGGGGTTTGCGTTCACAGGCGCCGCATACCGTTTCCGTCATTCCGGCCTCCATTGCCATCTGGCTTCGTTCCGCCAGACGGGAGATCAGCTGCGGTGCAACGGCAGAGATGAGAGAAATGGTTTTCAGCAGCTCTGCCACGGTGGGATCTCCCGGCAGCAGCAGAACACAGCCGCTGTCGGTATGGAGGATCAGGTCGCTGACATCTGCAAGGCCGGAGAGCTGCAGCGCGGCACGGGGAATGGTAAGGGTCTTGTTCGCGGGGTCATGGTTCAAATGGAATTTCATGATGTTTGCCTCCTCTTTTTTTGATTTGTTTAACATTTCAATGGGCACTTTGGCTCGTGGATCATCTCATAGCGGGTATCGCCGTCACCGCCCAGCAGGTTTTCCAAGGAGAGCTGCCAGCAAGCCTTGCGGGGATCATAGTTCGTGATGATGATTTCCTCATATTCACTTCCTGCCCTTTGCGACATACTATTTGGGCGCGAGGTCCGGAAAATAAAGCAGCCATCTTGATAGAGATCGCAAATGTATTCCCGATAGTTATACGAAACAATAAAGTACCCCTCACTCCCGATGAGCACATCGTGAAGCCGCTGGTGATCCTCCAGCGGGAACTCTACCGGATAGCAGCCCTCTGCCATATAGTAGGGCGGATCGCAGTAAAGTACGGCATTCTTCCTGTCATATTGGCGAATCAGCTCCTCAAAGTCCTTATTCTCAATGACAACATTGGCCAGCCTGCGGGAGCACTCCCAAATCAGATGGAAGAAACGGCGGATATCGCAGGGCTTACCGCCGAAGGACTTGGCGCCGCCGCTGAAGCTGTATCGCACCAGCTTGAAGTAATCCGCGGCACGGCGAATATCTCCGCGTGGCGCGCGTTCCAACATGAGGGCACGGATGGCTTCTGCGTCAGGCGGCTTGAGGTAGACCTCCGTCAGATCCATTTCCTCCTGCAGATAATCATCCGTGATCTCATCCTTTGAGAAAAATTTATAGAGGACGTTGAAGTCATCCCGTGTGTTCAGCGGCAGGAACCCCAATTCCGCTAAGAGCGCCATGGTACGGTTTTTCACGCAGCAGAAGAGGTTCGTCAGATTTCCGTTGTAGTCATTGTAGACCTCCATACAGCCCCGCTGGATAGGACGGCTTATCGTCACCGTGCCGCTGCCGCCGAATACATCGATGAAACGCTTATAGTGGTCCGGCATCAGCTTGTTGATGATCCACAGCAGCTTGCCCTTGCCGCCTACCCAGGGGATAAAGCTGTTCAAGATGCACCTTCTTTCAAAGGAAAAGCATCCAGTGACCGCTCTAATCCGCGTCTTGCTGCCGCAAGTCCATTTTCCATGTTTTGAAGCTGCTGAATCGTGGAGTAGACTTCACCGGCAGTCGCCGCGTAGAAGTATCCGCATCGATCGCTCCCAATAGGAACACCCTTGCGTCTCATACGATTTACCAGTTTTCGAAGATCTGTTCCGCTAATCCCTATAGCCGCTTCCAGCGCAGCGCTGCTCGCACTGTACCTTCGCCCGGTACATGCTCCTTTCAGATAACTCAATAATTTTTCTTCTCGCATTTTTGCTCCTTTCCGGAGTTGTACTCCCGGAGGAAGGGACAATGCGCAAAAAAGAAGGGGCCGCTTTCCCCCTCCGGGAATACGGCCCCTGAGTGTGATTGTTTTTCTGAATGTTCCGTTCTTGCGGAACGGTAATCGCCCCGTGTGCTCCTGTGAAACAAACGCTATCTCCCATATAATTTAAGAACGGATACCGTTCAAAAGGAGATTGCGTATGGATCAGGTCGCATTGGGTAAACGGATCAAGGCCGCTCGCGAGCGAGTCGGCATGACGCAGGAAGATCTTGCTGCCGCTGTGGATTATAGCGTGGATCATGTGAGCGTTGTAGAGCGGGGCGTGAAGCCGCCAAAGCTGGAAAAGCTGGTTGCCATTGCCAACGTGCTCAATGTTGGGACAGACGAGCTTCTTCAGGACAGTTTGAACGCGGCGACGATGCTCCGAGCCACGGAACTCTCCGAGCGTTTGAAGACGCTCTCCCCGGACGGGCAGCGTAAGGTGATGAATGTGCTGGACGCATTGATCACTGAATTCCAGTAACAGTATGACAGAGGTTTGCTTTTTGCAGACCTCTGTTTTTTTCGACTGCGTTCGACATGTTTCCCGTAGACTCCTGTGGTATTGTAGTTCCACGAGAACGATAACCGTTCTAAAAAGGAAAGAGTGAACGATATGAAACAAATGAATATTCGTGCCGAAGCAGCTCTGCTGGAAGTAGCCCGCAGACACCATACCACCGTGGAAGAGGTGCGCAGGGAGATCCGTCTGGCTATGGCGATGGCAATGTGTAACCCTGCCCCTGCCGCGCGGAAAATCTGGGGTGAGATCCCCTGTGATGGAAACGTCCTCACGCCGGAGGATCTCATCACCTATGCCGCGATGCGATGCCGGGAAGGGGAGTTCTGAAAGTTTCTTGCCCGTTTTACGGGTCAAGGCGGTGTTATTTCATTTTCATCTCCATTTTCTGTGTTTCCTGCATTGGTGACAGCATGGGCTGATAGTCCGCACGGTGCAGCAGACCGTAGGGCGAGAGCACGGCGTTGTCCTCTCTGATGAGGTCGCAGCCGTAGGCGTAGAGGTTCACATGGGAGAGCAGCAGCTCCGCCGAATGGTCATCCGTCATGAAGCGTAGGTGGTCAATGGCTGTTTCCTGCGGGGAACTCAAGTCCGGCGTGAGGACGTAGTCCGCCAGATGCTCCGTCAAGAACAGGGCGGTTTCGATGTCCCGTACCTCGAACTGCTCCAACAGAGCCTTCAGTTTTGGCACCTCGGATCTCGGAATGTCCCGCGCGGCCTTGGTGAAGGCGTTAAATTCCTCCAGCTCCATGGGCAGGTCGGTGAAGTCCGCCGCATAGGGGATGATCCCGTCATAATCAATGACCGTGACGCCCTCCCAGCCCTCCACGCCGAGCTGTTCCTGCGCGTCCAGCAGCTCCGCCTCTGCTGCGGGAAGATCCAGTGTCACCGTGCGCGCATCGCCAATGTCGGGATGCAATCCAAGCGTGAGCCGAAAGAGGTATCCCGGCTTTCCCGGCAGCGCCTTTTGGACAGGCGGCGCAGTTGTCAGTTCGTCATCCCGCAGCACATACAGACTGTTCACAAAAACGCCGTTTTCACTGCACCGCATCATTCTTCCAATGCCGGCGAAGTCCAGCATCTCGAATACCTCGTTGGATACGCCGTCCAGTTCGGGGATAAATTCATTTTCCGCGTAGAAGCGGCCAAGCTGGGCGTCATCCGCGGCATCCACCACATGATAGCAGTCTGTTTTTGCGCTGACCGCCAGATTCCGCAGATCCTGCAGCGTGATGACGCCGCCGTTGGCGTTTACTTTTCTCTGCACCTCTATGGAAAACAATCCCTCAAAGGCAACCTCCTGCACCTCATCCAGTACCGACAGCAGCGCGGCAAGGTCGTTCAGTTCGTTGAGGCTGATGTCCAACCCGTCCAAATGGGGCGAGAGATACTCAAAGGCATCGTAGTCTTCGATCTCCATGTATAACTGCTCACCCTCGTTCAGCCGTACCTTGTCCAGCGCATCCACCACCTCCCACGGGGAGGCGGGCAAGTCCAGCTTGGCATAGGATTCGTTGTTGGGTACGCTTTCTTTCGCAAGATATACATGAAATATTTTCTTATCCACGGCCGAGACCTCCCATTTTCATCCCGCCCTGCTCATAGGCCTTCGGGTCCGCACCGGGGATGTTCCAGCCGAACATGGAGCCCGTTTTCATGGCTTTCTCCTGTGCGGGGGTAACGCCAAGCCGCTCGTTGTTATAGTCCGCCAGTTCACGATTATGCGTGGGATCGTTGGTGTTCCAATCACTGTGGTAGTAGCCGCTCTCACCGCGCTTGATGCAGATGAGCTCGCCGGTGCCGGGGAGCGTGGAGAAGCACAACTCCGGCAGACCCTCCGCCAGCTTGGGGGAGAAAAGCTCCTGCTCCGTTTGGATGCTCCACTCGTCCGAATTCCAAAAGTGGACATACAATTCACCGCCGTCATCCACGGAAATCTCCCGCTGCTCAAACCCCTCGCACCAGCCATCAGAAGCCTGTCCGGTGATAAACTCTTTCAAAGTATCCATTTCGGTATCCGACAATTTTCCGGCGACGCGGCATTCCGCCACGCCCCAGAGCTGCCGGTCACGTTCCTCTACGATGAAGACGGCGGAGCGCACCTTGCGGTCAACGCTGTCGGCTTCATCATACCAATGCATGATGCCGCGCTCCGCCTCCTCCGACATCCGGTTTTTCACCAGCGCCGCCGTGATCTGATCCTGATAGCCCCGCAGCTCACTGCCCTCCAGAAGTGTGCTGCTGTCATCAAATTCGCCGTACTCGTTTCGCTCGTAGAGATCGGCGGTCAAGGGCATATACAGCTTGAGGCTGGTCAGCTTGGGCGGCAGCACGGTGAAGCTGTCCTCGCCGGGGATGAGAGGCAGCGTGCGGCCATTGTTCCACTTCATAAAAATTTGCCCCTCATCGTCCACAAAGTCCACTTCGCCCTCGGTGCCGGGAAGAATGGGCGCGTAGGAGTCTTCCATCGAATTAAGCCGGATGCGGGTGCCGGGGGGATACTGCTCCTTGATAAAATTCACCATTTTTCTGTCCATCATTTTATTCCTCCCATTGTCATGCCCTGATCGGGCATTTTTTGATATTCCTCCAACTGACGGGGATTTTCCTCGCCATAGAAGTCAAAGATCATGTCATCCACCTGCTTGCGGACGGTGGGATCGTCGGTCAGCATCTCGTAACGGAAGCCTGTGGTGGGGTGATACGGCAATTCCTCCCGCACACACTTGAGAAAGGCTTTGGCATCGGTAAACTCCTGCGCGTCGCCATTGGCGTAGGACACACGGCCGACCAGCGGCTTGTCCCGCGCCATGTTCTGCCGCTGCACATCGAGATCAAAGCAGGTCAGATAACCGTTATAATCTCCGGGGGACGGATTGCAGCGCAGGCAGTACCGGTAGTGCTCCGTTTCCACGATGTAGCCGTAGTTCTGTGCATAGCCACCGTTGATTTTCCCGCCGTGGTTATAGCAGAAACGCTCCATCGCGAAGCGGCTTTTCAGCACATCTTCACGAAGCTTACCAACGATCTGCTGCAACTCCGCTTTGAACGCGGGGCTGTTCAGTTCCTCCGGGCCACGGGGCCACCAGGTATGCCAGAACTCGTTTCCGCTGCGCCCGAAGTCCATGCGGACACAGCCGACAGCGCCAAGGCGCTTATTTTCTTCGGGGTGCTGGGCATAAAATAAGCCCGCCTCCTCCGGGCGGGCAGGTCGGATATGAAATTGCGTTGAATCTTTCAAGGTTAAGATCTCCTTTCGGTGTAGAATTTGGCTTTACACATTACTGGGGATACGCTATGATGAGGTAAAGAAATCGGAATTTGCAGGTGTGATTGATGAGAATTGTAGAAGTTACAGAAAACAAAAAACAATATCTTGATTTGCTCCTATTGGCGGATGAGCAGGAAGATATGGTTGACCGTTATCTCTATAAAAGTAAAATGTATGTTCTCGATGATGACGGAGTGAAATGCGAGTGTGTCGTAACGGATGAAGGGACTGGAATACTTGAAATTAAGAATATTGCTACAGTTCCCCCATTTCAGCGAAAAGGCTATGCCAAAGCACTGATTGAATTTCTTGTTGAAAAATACCGTGGACAATTTTCGATACTGCAAGTGGGAACCGGCGACAGCCCATTGACGATACCCTTTTATGAAAAATGTGGCTTTGTACGCTCGTATATCGTGCCAAATTTCTTTACGGATCATTATGATCACCCGATATATGAGTGTGGTGTACACCTTGTAGATATGGTGTATTTGCAAAGGCCTCTATAAAACCAATCCCGATTTATCTGCTTAGCAAGCGGCTTGTTCCAAATGGATCGAGCCGCTTTTGCTTACATCATCCTCTGTTCCTGCTGCTGCACCGGGAACGGCGGGTCAAAGCGGCGCAGCAGGCCGAACTCTGTTTTTGTCACGCAGTCGTTTTCCATGCAGTCCTGATCGTATTTCTCGAAATCCATGCAGCCACGGCACAGGGGCCTGCCTCGCATCCTGCCTGCTTACACTTCAGTTCTGCTCGAATGATCATCGTGAAAGCCCTCCCATCTCCATGCGGCTGCTCTGGCTGCCGTTCATCACTTCCTCCATGCGAAAAAAGCCTTTGTAGGCAACATAGCCCCGATCGGTGAACATCCCGTCCTCCGCGTTCATGCGCTCCGTGCCATACTTTTCATAGTCATAAAAAGCGTCAAGATTTTCGTCATACTCGAAGTGGCCGGACTGCCGGATCATGTACTTGCCGTACTCCTCCGGCGTATGTGTGCCGGGGGCGAAGTCAAACAGGTCGAGGCTTTCCGCAAGGTTTTTGATCTGTGCCGCGGACTTTGGCTCTGCCAGCATGACCACGGCACCCAGCTTTTCCATGTCCGCATTTGACAACCCATCCGTCGTCTCTGCCAGTCCGTTAAGATCATAGAGAGTTTCGTACTCCATATCCAGAAGGACATCCACCTCATTGGGAAGCTGGCTGTCCTCCAGCCGCAGGCGGGCATTGGTGGGATCTGTGATGCCCCCGCGAAGGAGGGTGCGATCGAGTTCCTCCCGCTCCATGGGGAGAAACAGCCATGTGATGTGTTCTGTGTCCTCCGGCTTGCTCTTGGATGTCACCGCAACGGTGATGACATTCGGCTCATAGTAATAGCAGGGAAAGAACCGACCGTCGTAGACCGGCTCTAACTTCATGCCGTTGTCGTAGACTACGCCGTAGGGGGTGATCGTGCCGCCGCCGTTTTCGATGAGCCGCCGCGCGGTTTCCTCGCCATCCAGTTTGTTCAGCTCATCCACACTTGCGCTGCCGCCGTGCAGGTTCATGTAGTGGTCACGGCCAACAGCGGCGAGGTCGGAAAAGTCGGTAATGACTGTGGCTTGCTGGCTGCAGAAGGTCAGGTTGATGAGATCCTTTAACTCAAACAGCTCCAGCTTGTGGGCCATTGCCTGAAACTGTGCGGCCTCGCCGGTGTCGAAGCTGTCCAGCCGCTTGGCGAGGTAGTTCAGCTCCTCCACATTGACCGTGAGCATTTCCACTCGCTTGAGTACATCGTAGAAGCTGTCGATCTTCTCTACCTTGCAGTCCGTCTTGAGCGCGTCGCCGATCTCCAACGCCTCCAACAGCTCTATGCAATGCGCGTACTGGTCGTGGGGGATGGGGAACGGGATGGTCGCCACGCCGTATTCCGGGTGACTGGGATTACTCAAAATTGCTTGAAACATCATTTTTTTCCTCCAATCCGTTGATTTTGTTCATCCGTGTCCGCAAGCAGGTTCCATCCGCGCCCCAGCAGAGAAAGCCGTGGCGGGGGTAGGGACAGCCGTCACATTCCGGGGAGCGGCTGCAAACAGGCTCCGGCAGCGGCTCCTGCTGAAAGCCGGGGAAGTGCGGAAGGATGAGCTTGAATTGAATCGTGCCGTAAATTTCCATCATCTTTTCCTCCTCGTTAAAATAAAAAGGCCGAGCAGAAATGCTCGGCCTGCGTGGATATTTATTTCATTGTCATGGTGCCCCGCTCCGGCGCGTCCCGCTGCCGCAGAGCGGCTTCCGGCAGTGATTTGCCGACCTGCTCCATCAGCTCCGCCAGATCCCGATCCCGTCCGCACGAAAGGGTTTCGTCCTGTTCGCGGACAAAAGCCAGTGCGCGGTAGATCTCTGCAAGCTGCTCCGGTTCAAAAAGGGCGTCTTTTGGAACAAGCCCGCCGCGGACGGTGAAGTCTCGCTTGGCGGCATCGTAGTCATCCTGAAAATAATGTCCGTGATGGACGCCTTTGCGGTCGAAGTCCCACTCCCAAGTCACGAATTGGACGCCCCGCTCGGTGGGGTGGGCCGCCAGCACTGCGTCACCGAAGTCAGCAAGGACGCGGTAGTCACCAGTGAGACCGCTGGCTTTGAGCCGCGGCGCGGTTTCCAGAATCGCCATGTACTCCGAAGTCGTTTTGGCGGTGTCGATGACGCTTTGCAGCGCATCCTGCGCCCGGACGCTGTCCACACACTCCTGCCGGTACAACACGCTGCCCTTGCCGGAGATACGGCAGAGACGCCCTTTTTCCCAGCAGACGGGCAGGTGGTGATCCTCAATCGGCTCCACCGTGAAACCGTTCTGTCGCAGCCGGGTGGCGGTTTCTTCAAGGTAACGGAGCTGCATGGTTTCGTTCTGATCGTTCATTGTGAAGTCCTCCTCGTAAGCAAAAAAATAAGCCGGAGCATCCTGAAATGCTCCGGCCGGGTGATGGATTAAGTTGTGAAATGAAAAAGGGCGCCTATTTGATGGCTTCGACGAAACCAACAAACAGACGCCTGAAAGATCGTATGAAATTTTGAGAAAAGATCGCTCTATTCTGCGCCCGCAAAAAGGGCGCTTCTCAGGATTTTGCCTTTGAATCTGTGAAAGGGGGAGTTCGAATCTCCCCAGTTACCAAAATAACGCGAAAATATCTTTTTTTCTGAGTGCGGAATTTGAAATAAAAAAAGGTGGCAACCCTTTGGTATTCTAAGCGTTGCGCTTAAAATATCCGAATTGTTGCCACCTTATGGCGCGGAAGGAGGGATTTGAACCCTCGCGCCGGTTTTATCCAGCCTACTCCCTTAGCAGGGGAGCCCCTTCGGCCTCTTGGGTACTTCCGCAGGTCGATGGTGTTTATGAAAAAATGGCGGAGAGAGTGGGATTCGAACCCACGGAGACTTGCGCCTCGCCGGTTTTCAAGACCGGTTCCTTCAACCGCTCGGACATCTCTCCGTTTCAGGAAAGGACACCCGCCTCTCAAACGCTCGTTTAGTTTAGCATAGTTTTGGCGGCTTGTCAACAAAAAAGTCAGCTTCTTTTCCAAATGGGCGAATCGTTCATAAAATGGAGATGACTTTTGCGATGGGAGCGGTTATAATATCCTATATTGCGGCTTTACTCGGCGGCCGCGGGAAACAAAAGACGGGAGGCATCGCCTTGAAAAAAATCAACCAGTGGATCGACAGGTTCGCCTACAGCCATCCACGCTTCGGGATTCCGAACCTGATGCTCTATATCGTGATTGCCAACGCGGCAACGTACATCCTATCCATGTTCGCGGGCTCGGCGGCGCTGAGCTTTCTGGCGTTTGATTTGTACCATGTGCTCCACGGAGAGCTGTGGCGGCTGGTGACGTTTGTGCTGCTGCCGTTTACCTATCACCCCATTTCTCTGCTGATCATGCTGTCATTTTACTATTTTGTGGGCGGCACGCTGGAGCGGGAGTGGGGGACCGCGAAGTTCACACTGTATTATCTCTGCGGCATGGTGCTCAGCATTCTGTCCACGATCATTCTATCCCTTGCCACGGGCTACTACGGCTGGAGCCTTTCCGACGCCTACTACATCAACCTGACACTGTTTCTGGCCTTTGCGGCGCTGTACCCGGACGCGCAGATCATGTTTTACATGATTATTCCGCTGAAGGCGAAGTGGCTGGCGTGGGCGGATGTTGCCCTGTTTGCGTGGGGCGTGGTTCGGTCGCTGCGCTACGGTATGTTTGCCAGTGCGCTGGCCGCTGTGGTGGCGCTTTTGAATTTCGTCATTTTCTTTTGGGAGGACATCAGCCGTGCACTGGGCGTCCAGAGCCGGCAGCGCTCCCGGCAGACCATCCAATTCAAGTCCGCTGTCCGGCAACAGAAGCGGACGGAGGCGGAGCGGGGCTACCGCCACAAATGCGAGGTCTGCGGCCGCACGGACGCCGACCACCCGGAGCTGGAATTCCGCTACTGCTCCAAGTGTCAGGGCTATCACTGCTTCTGCTCAGACCACATTTTTAACCATGAGCATTTCCGGGAATAAGGCAACCATGTACCTCTGCGGCAGAGGCCGCACATGGCCGGCCTCTTTTATAAAAACTGTAGCGTGAAACAGAGGAGCCGCAGGCGATTGCCTGCGGCTCCTTTGTTATTTGGAAAATGTTTACCGCTCCAGCGCAGCGGCGTACAGCTCGTTTTTGGAGAGTCCCGTGTGCTCGGCGACCTCCTTGGCGGCGTCCTTCAGGCGCATTCCCTGCTCCTTCAGGGTCAAGACCTGCGCCACACCGTCCTCTAACGTCACAGCGGCGCCGGTTTTCGGCGCGGCGCCCTCCACCACTAAAACATACTCCCCCTTGGGGGTATTTTCCTCGTAGTAGGCAATGGCCTCTGCCAGTGTGCAGCGGCGCACCTCCTCGTGGAGCTTCGTTATTTCACGGCACAGGGCGATGCGGCGCTCCGGGCCGAAGGCGGCGCAGAGGTCCTCCAGCGTGGTGCGGAGCTTGTGCGGGGCCTCGTGGAAGATCATGGTCCGGGTCTCGTCCTTCAAGGAATCGAGATGCTCCCGGCGGCTTTTTTTGTTGACGGTGAGGAAGCCCTCAAACGTGAAGCGGCCTGTAGGCAGACCGCTGACTGCCAGCGCGTTGACAGCGGCGCAGCAGCCGGGTACGGCCCGGACCTCCACGCCGTTTTCCGCGCACAGCCGCACCAAATCCTCGCCGGGGTCGGAGATGGCGGGAGTGCCGGCGTCCGTTACCAGCGCACAGCTTTCGCCTGCCAGCAGCCGGTTCAAAACGGCCTGTCCGGCGGTGATGTGGTTATGCTCGTGATAGCTTACCAGCGGCTTTTTGATGCCGAAATGGTTCAGCAGCTTCACGGATACCCGGGTATCCTCGGCGGCGATAAAGTCTGCTTTTTCCAGCGTTTCCACCGCCCGGGGGGTGAAGTCCCCCAGATTGCCGATGGGTGTTGCCACCAAATATAAAATACCAGCCATATTCAGACCTCCTGTGTGCGAAAATAAATGGCGTCCAACTCCGCCGTGGGTGCGCCGCTGTCCGTTTTCAAAATCAGGGGCGGCTCAAGGGATAGCCCCGGTTTTCCGCCCCGGCAGCCCTCTATTAAAAAAAGAGAGGGAGCATCTCCCGCCCGGTTCTGGACGAACCGCAGCCGCTTTGGCTCCATGGCGGCGGCCCGGAGCGCACAAATCACGTCCGCCAGCCGCTCCGGCTTGTGCACAAGGCAAAGGCTGCCGCCCCAGCGCAGAAGATACGCTGCCACGCCGCAGATGTCCGTCAGGGTGGCCGCAGTCTCCGACCGGGCTGTTCGGCGGGTGGAATCGGCGGCGATTTTTCCGCTGAAGGGCGGATAGTAGGGCGGATTGCAGACAACAAGGTCAAAGCTGCCGGTTACAAAATGCTGCCGTGTCTGCCGCAGATCGGCGCACAAAAAGGAGAGGTGGTCCGTCAGGCCGTTTTCCTCGACGGCCTGCTCCGCCAAAGCAATGGCCGCCGGTTGAATATCCATACCGGTGACCTGAAGCGCACGCTGCCGCTGAAGCAGCAGCAGCGCCAGAAGCCCGGTGCCGCAGCCGAGGTCACAGACCCGGAGGCTGGGGCGCAGCCGCGGCAGGGAGGAGAGCAGAAAGGAGTCCGTACCGGGGCGGAACAGACTGTCCTCCCAGACGAAGCGGAACCCGCCGGGGCAAAGTTGTTCCCAATGTACCATAAAGCGGCCTCCTCCCCTGAAAATCGATTCATATTATATACAGAAGCCGCCCCGGGCGCAAGCCCCGAAAAAGGACAACAAAAAACCGTCTCAGGATGGGGCCTGAGACGGTTTTTATGTATCCCTGAATTATTCCTCGGGGACGATGGCGCTGTTGGGGCAGGTGTCGCTGCAGGAACCGCAGTCCAAGCAAGCGGCAGCGTCGATCACGTACTGATCATCGCCCTGGCTGATAGCACCGGCGGGGCAAACGTCCGCGCAGGAACCGCAGCTGACGCAAGCAGAAGTAATCTTATAAGCCATGAGAATACACCTCCATTTGAATGTGCCTTCATTGTATCATACAATTTTCAAAAAGCAAGGGTGAATTGTTAAATTCTTACCAAAGAAATAGAAAACTGTGAAAATGTCACAAAAATCAGAAAAACCGATAAAAAAGCCATGCTTTTCCACGGTTAGAGTCCTTAAACTGCAATAGCGAAATGTGAGTGAAAATGGCGTTCACAAACTGTTTACACAAATAGTCAAAGAAAGTCAAAATTACCTATTGACATTTGAAACGGAGGTGCTATACTACAATCAAACAAAAGGTTAAAGATAGTCAAAGTCAAATAGACTATTGAAGAAAGGACGAGTTACATGGGTATTTCGGATTTGATCGCCAGCTTCCTGCAGGACAGTCTGGACACCGCTGAGAACGGTGTGCTGGAGGTTCAGCGCAGCGATCTGGCGCAGCGGTTCAACTGCGTACCCAGTCAGATTAATTACGTAATGTCCACCCGGTTCTCACCGGAGCGGGGCTATATCGTGGAAAGCCGCCGGGGCGGCAACGGCTATATCCGCATCACACGGGTGCGGGTGGACCGTGAGACACTTCTGATGCACGTCATCAATTCGCTGGGCGGCAGTGTGGACCTGTCCTCCGCACGGGCGATCCTCAGCAACCTGGTACAGTCCGGCGCTATGGACCGAGCCTTGGGTCAGACGATTCTCACAGCCGTGGGGGACAAGGCGCTGGGGCAGGTACCGCGAGAAAAGCGGGACGCCGTTCGGGCGGATATTCTCAAGCAGGTACTCATATTACAGGTGTAGTGTCTGTGAGAGCACACAATACAGTTAAATAAAAAATTTATATACAGTCTCAAGGAGGAATTGATTATGAAATGCGAGAATTGCGGTAAGAATGAAGTTACCTTCGTTTACCGGAGCAATATCAACGGCAGGACCGAGGAGCACCATCTTTGTCAGGCGTGTGCGGAGAAGCTGGGCTACACCCAGAAGCTCTTTGCGCGGCGGCCGTCCATGATAGACAGCTTTTTCGGCGGCGATGATTTCTTCGGAGATTTCTTCAGCCCCATGCCCTCTCTGCTGGGCCGGATGAACCGGATGCTGGAGAGCCCCTTCGATGATTTCTTTGACGCTATGCCCGCCATCGGCGCGGCACCGGCCGCAGAAAGCGCACAGGAGGAGAAAAAGGACGATTTGGTGAGCCGCGAGGAGCAGAGCCGGTTTTCCTATCTGCGTCAGCTCAACGCACTGAAGCTGGAGCAGAAGAAAGCTATCCACGAGGAGAACTTCGAGCGGGCCGCGCAGCTGCGGGATGAGATCCACAAGCTGGAGGAGGCCCATAAGGAAGCCAAAGAGGCCCGCAAGGACCATAAGGAAAGCGCCTGATGCGTTTTCCGAAGCGCAGAACACACCCCAAGGTAAAAGAGGTATTGAACTATGAATGAAAATAAATTCACTCCCACTGCGGAGGAAGCCCTGCGGCTGGCTCAGGAGGCCGCAGGCGAATTGGGTCACGGCTATGTGGGTACGGAGCACCTGTTGCTGGGCCTCATGCGTGAGGACGAGGGACTGGCGCATACCGTATTGACAGAGGCCGGCTTGACCGATGAGCTTTTGACGGAGATCATCCGCAAGAGCGTGGGCGCGGGTCTGCCCGGCGGCAACCCCGCCCAAGGGCTGACCCCCAGAGCCAAACGGGTCATCGAGGTGGCCATGGAGGATTCCATCCGGGGCGGCTATGCCTATATCGGCACGGAGCACCTGCTGGCCGGAATTCTCCGGGAGGGCAACAATATGGCTGTCCGTATTCTGCGGACTGCCGGTGTGGATGCCCGTCAGCTCTACACGGCGCTGATGAAAAAGCTCAACGCCGCGCCCCGGGCACAGGCCGCCGATAATGGCCGCGCCGCCGGCAGCGGCGCCAAGGACGAGGGCAGCGGCAAGAATAAGACGCTGGCGGAGTTCACCCGCGACTTGACCGCCGACGCCCGCGCCGGCAAGCTGGACCCCGTCATCGGACGGGACGAGGAAATTCAGCGGGTCATCCAGATTCTCTCCCGCCGCACGAAAAACAACCCCTGCCTCATCGGCGAGCCGGGCGTCGGCAAAACGGCTATTGCCGAGGGGCTGGCCCGGAAGATCGTCATGGGCGATGTGCCGGAAAATCTGCTGGATAAGAAGCTCCTGTCTCTGGACCTTTCCGGCATGGTGGCCGGTACGAAGTATCGCGGCGAATTTGAGGAGCGCATCAAGAAGGTGATGCAGGAGGTCCAGAAGGACGGCAACATCATCCTCTTTATTGATGAACTGCACACCATCGTGGGCGCAGGCTCCGCCGAGGGCGCCGTAGACGCCGCCAACATCATTAAGCCCGCGCTGGGCCGGGGCGAGATTCAAATCATCGGCGCCACAACTCTGAACGAGTACCGCAAGTATATCGAAAAGGATGCCGCCTTGGAGCGCCGGTTCCAGCCGGTGACGGTGGGCGAACCCAGTCAGGAGGCGGCGCTGGAGATTTTGAAGGGGCTGCGGGAGAAGTATGAGCAGCACCACAAGCTGCACATCACCGACGAGGCGCTGGAGGCCGCTGTGTCCCTGTCCGCCCGGTATATCAATGACCGTTTCCTGCCGGATAAGGCCATCGACCTTATGGACGAGGCCGCCAGCCGGGTGCGGATGGAGCAGGAGGAGCCCTCCGATGAGCTGAAAAGTCTGGAGGAAAAGATTGCGGCGCTGTCCAAGGACAAGGATGCCGCCATCGCCGCACAGGACTTTGAAAAGGCCGCCCAGCTTCGGGACATTGAAAAGGACTACCGGGAGCAGGTGGAGATTCAGCGCGACAAGCGCCGCAAGGCAAATCAGGAGCACCGGGACGTAACGGCGGAGGACATTGCCGCTGTGGTATCTGGCTGGACCGGCATCCCCGTCACCCGTATGACGGAGGACGAGGGCCAACGGCTGCTGCATATGGAGGATGTGCTCCATGAGCGTGTTGTGGGTCAGGACGAGGCCGTGAAGGCCGTGGCCCGGGCCATCCGCCGCGGCCGTGTGGGCCTGAAGGACCCAAAGCGGCCTATCGGCAGCTTCCTGTTCCTCGGCCCCACCGGCGTCGGCAAGACGGAGCTGTGCAAGTCTCTGGCTGAGGCTATGTTCGGCGATGAAAACGCCATGATCCGCATTGATATGTCGGAGTACATGGAGCGGCATACCGTTTCCCGCCTCATCGGTTCCCCTCCGGGCTATGTGGGCCATGATGAGGGCGGCCAACTGACGGAGAAGGTGCGGCGTAAGCCCTATTCCGTGGTGCTGTTCGATGAGATCGAAAAGGCCCACGAGGATGTGTGGAACATCCTGCTGCAAATTCTGGACGATGGCCGCATCACCGACTCTCAGGGCCGGACGGTGGACTTCAAGAACACCGTCATCGTCATGACCAGCAACATCGGCGCCAAGGCGCTGACCGCCGCCGGAGCCAAGTTGGGCTTCAGTGCCGATGAGAAAAAGGCTGAGGCGGACGCCGACAAGGCTTACGCTCAGGCCAAGGAAACGGTTCTGGCCGAGCTGCGCCAGACCTTCCGCCCGGAGTTCCTGAACCGGATCGACGATATCATCGTGTTCCGCGCCCTGACAGAGCCGGACATCGAGGAGGTTGCCCGCCGGATGCTCAAGACCGTGGCCGCCCGCATGGAGACCATGGGCATTCATCTGGACGCCGGCGACGCCGCCGTGAAGGAGCTGGCCCGGGAGGGCTTTGACCCCAAGTACGGCGCACGGCCGCTGCGCCGGGCCATCCAGAGCAAGGTGGAGGACGCTGTGGCCGAAAAGCTGCTGGAAGGTACGCTGAAGGAGGGTGACACCGCCAAGCTAACTGTGGAGGATGACAAGCTGGTTGTCACCAAGTAAACACATTTGAAAAGCTCCCCGATGGGAATATCCCACCGGGGAGCTTTTTCACTCCGCGAGGCTTTGCGGCGCTTGATTTGTTCATATATTTCCTGTATACTGTATACATTGCATCCAAAATCACGGAAAGGAGGGCAATTTCATGCCCTTTACCTTCAATTTCAGCAATTTTGGCGGCTTTGGCCAAGGCGGCTGGCAGCCCGGAGGTCAGAGCGGACAGGACGCCGGCTATTCCCGGCCCCAGCGGGAGCGTAAGCCCCGCAAGCCCATCGGCACACCTCTGACCCGGACGCTCATCAACCTTGCTGTGACAGCGGTGGTGGGACTGGTATACTTCTATGTGGAGCTGCCGGTCCTCAATCCCCATGCCGAGGAATTTTATGTCTTCGTGTTTTTGCTCTGCGCCGTGTACTGCGGTTGCGCGGTGCTGACCTCCGGTTTTCAGGGCACCGGAGCCAAGGGGTATCTTGGCTTTGTGAAAAAGCAGTGCACCGTGCCGTTTTTCGTGGTCATTGCCCTGATATGCGCCGTTGCCGTTGGCTCCATCGCCTCGTGGGTGGTGCTGCGGGCCGGAGCGTACAGCAAACTGCTGCCCCTGACCACCGGCGACTTTGCCTCGGAGGTGGAGGAAATCCGCTATAACCAGATTCCCATGCTGGACAGTGACTCCGCTGCCCGTCTCGGCAGCCGTAAGCTGGGCGAGCTGGCGGATATGGTGTCCCAGTTTGAAATTCTGCCCTCCTACACCCAAATCAACTATCAGGGCCGCCCGGTGCGGGTCACCAGCCTTGCCTATGGTGACCTCATCAAATGGCTCACCAACCGCTCTAACGGTCTGCCCGCCTATATCATCATCGACATGGTGACGCAGGAGGCGGAGGTGGTCCGGCTGGACGAGGGTATGAAGTACACCACGGCGGAGCATTTCTCCCGGAACCTGAACCGGCATCTGCGGTTCCGTTATCCCACGATGATGTTCGATGAGCCGGTATTTGAGATCGACGAGGAGGGAACGCCCTACTGGGTCTGCCCCCGCGTTGTCAAGACCATCGGTCTGTTCGGCGGCACGGATATTCACGGCGCCGTGCTGGTGAACGCCATCACCGGCGAGAGCCAATACTATGAGGATGTGCCTACTTGGGTGGACCGGCTGTACTCCGCCAATATCATCATGGAGCAGTATGACTATTACGGCCAGTTCCATAACGGCTTTTTAAACGCCTATTTCGGCCAGCGGGATGTGACGCTGACCACGGATGGCTGGAACTATATTGCCATCAACGATGACGTCTATATGTACACCGGCGTCACCTCTGTGACTTCCGACCAGTCCAACATCGGCTTTATCCTCTCCAACCAGCGGACAAAGGAAACGAAGTTTTACCCCTGTGCCGGTGCTACGGAAAATTCGGCCAGAGAGTCCGCTCAGAGTCAGGTGCAGCAGATGCGCTACACCGCCACGTTCCCGCTGCTGCTGAACATCGCCGATCAGCCCACGTACTTCATGGCGCTGAAGGGCGAGGACGGTTTGGTGAAGATGTACGCCATGGTGAACGTCCAACAGTACAACATTGTGGAGACCGGGCAGACGGTAGGAGCCTGCGAGAAAAATTACCGCCAGACACTTCTGGATAACGGCATCATTGACCGCATAGACGCAGAGGTGCCTGAGGAAACGGATTTCCAGAAAATGACAGGTACTATTGCGGAGATTCGCAGCGCGGTCATTGAGGGCACCAGCGTTTATTATCTCCGCTTTGAGGGGGAGGACGGCTTCTTGGTGTATGCCAGCGCGGCAACGATTCCCAGTGCTCCGCTGCTGAATGTGGGAGATTCTGTGACCGTCTACTGGACCGGCAGCGGTCAATGGATCACCGCTCGGAGTATTGTGGTGGAGAACCGGGCTGTGGCCGCCCCGCCGGAGGAACCGGCGGCGGAAGAGAAAACTGACTTGGGAGATAGTCCGGTTGCAGACGCAGATACAAGCGCGGTACGAAATGCGTCAGATGATCCTATGGAATCGCTGGCTGGCGGCGAATTGGGGTGGACAGACCCCAATGAATATGTGTTTTATAATGCGAGCAACTGAATAGGAAAATAGTAACTAACGGCCGACGCGGGGCATAAGTGCCCCGCGTCGGCCTTTCTTGTCAGAACCGTCAAATTCCTATGGGAATTTTTGGATAGGACAAAATCTGCTTTCCGTTGTAAATACAGCGCCGGTGTGGTATAGTGCAAACAACAAAATAAGAAAGGAATCGTGTGATGCTGGCTCTGGATTTTATCAACGTAGGCAACGGTGATTCCATTCTGATTCGCGAGCTGGAAAACGGACAGCAGCGGTACGCGCTGATGGTGGACTTTGGCCATGACTGCCTTGTGCGGGATGACCACCCCGGCGAGCTGGACCCCCGCTCCCAGCGCATCTATGCCGGGGACTTTCTCCGGGAGCTGGGTGTGGAGCGTCTGGATATGGCGCTGACAACGCATTTCCACAGGGACCACATCGGCGGGCTGGGCCGGGTGCTGGACGCCGCCAGGGTCGGCACGTTTGTAACAACCTATCTGCCGCCGCCCAATGCGCCGGAGCTGGAGCCGGACGAGGACAACGGACTGCCGAAGGCCGCCCGGAACGCGCTGCGCTGTGTGCAGCTTTACACGAAGGCACTACAGAGCCATTCGGACCGCATTGAGCGGTTTTGCTGCATTCCGGGGACGGAGACCGTCACGCTGCAGTTGACGCCGGAGCTGAAAATGGATATTCTCTGCGGGGAGCCCGCGCTGTACCGCCGGCAAAGGGAGGTCTACGACGCTGCATACGCCGGGGAGCGGAACGGCTATGACCTCATCCGCTGGGCAAAATCCATGAATGTGTGCTCTCTGCGCCAGCGGCTCTATTACCATGGCCGGGAAATCGTTTTGGGCGGAGACGCCTACGCCCATGTGTGGGAAACGGTGAATCTGACGCCCTGCGATATTCTGAAGGTGCCGCATCATGGGTCCCTTGCCTCCACCTCCCGGAAGCTGCTGGAGCATCTGCGGCCGAAAACGGCGGTGGTGACGGTAGCGGCCCGGCGGCCGGACGAGCGGCCGCACCCATACATCGTGTCGCTGCTGCGGGAGTACGCGGAGGAGGTCTATTTTACCGATGCGGTGGAAATTCCGGGCCTTGTGGAGCCGGAATTTCACAGGTCTGTCCACTTGGAGGTGGAATGAAACGGCTGGTTTGAGGGCGGCTGAACAGGCCGCCCTTTTTTGTTGAAAAGGAGAGAGAACATTGGAGCTGTTGGAATTTGATATTTTGCAGAGCGGAGTGGTGATATTGCTGCTGCTGTCCGCGGGAGAGCTGCTGGGGCGTCTTTGCCGGGGTACCGTGCCGGGGATTTTGATGGCGGGGGTGTTGTTTGTGGCCGGCTGCTGGAGCGGTTTGCTCCCGGCGGATTTGCAGCAGTTGGCGGGACTGGCGCAGCTTACCCCGGTGGCCATCCTGATGACCATTGCCAGCATGGGCGCGTCCATGAGCCTGCGGCAGTTTGCCGCTAACTGGCGGGTGGCGGCGGTGGCCGCGATGACGTACATCGGTCAGGTATTGGCGGTGTTTCTGGTTATCGGCGGGTTGTTCGGCGTAAATATGGCGGTGGGCGGACTGCCCGGCGGTATGGCGGCTGCCCTCATCGTACAGGAGCGGGCGCGGACGCTGGGCTACGATCAGGTCATTGTGCTGTCCGTGCTGGTGCTGACCACGCAGGCCCTTATCGGCTGCCCTGTGGCGGCGGCGTGCATCCGCCGGGAGGCGAAGCGTCTGCGGACACTGCCGGGGGACGCACAGGCGGCGACTGCGGAGCAGTCCCGCCCCCGCCGCTGGAAGGATGTGCAGTACGGCGCGCTGCTGCGGCTGTATATTGCGGCGTGGGCGGCATCCCGGCTGGAAATGCTGACGGGCGTTTCCCGCTATGTGCTGGCACTGCTTATCGGTCTGGCGCTGGCAAGCGTGGGCTTTCTTGCAAAGGATGAAATGGCAAGGACCAAAAGCGACGGGTTCCTTTTTTATCTGCTGATGTCCTCTGTTATCGCGGGTTTCGGCTCCGCAAAGCCGGAGATGTTCGGCCAAATGCTCCCGATTCTGGTGCTGACGCTGGCGGCGTCCACCGCCGGTGCGATTTTGGCATCCACCCTGACCGGGCGGCTGCTGGGAATCTCCGTGCCGATGAGCATGGCACTGGGGATGAATGTGATGGTGGGCTTTCCCATGAATATGCTCATCTCACAGGAAATTATTGAGGGACTGACGGAGGACGCGGCGGAGCGGCAGCGTCTCATGAACGAGATCGCGGCAAAAATGGTGCTGGGCGGCATGGTCACCACCACATTCCTCGCCACCCTTGCGGCGGGACTGCTGGCGCCCCTGATGCACTGAAGAAAGAAAAACAGCCCCCTCGGTTAGAGGGAGCTGTTTTTGATAGTTAGAGAATTTTACAGGTCAAAAATGCCCATGATGGCAATGCCGATGACCACCAGACAGATCATGCCGTAGTGCTTCCAGGAGAGCTTTTCCTTCAGGAACAGCCGGCTCCACAGTACGGAGGCGGCGCAGTAGGAGGAAATGATGGGGGCGGACATGGCAAGGTGAGAGGTATCCGCGATGGCATAGATATAGGCGAACTGGCCCGCAGTCTCGCAGATGGCGCCCAGATACTTGGGTCCCTCCATTTTCGGCACCAGCCGGTCCTTTTTGATGAGCACCACGTAGATAAAGCAAAATACGGCGGCGGCGAGGAACGTCAGCTCATAGGCGCAGTTGGCGCTGCCCTCATCCAGCGTTTCCAGCACGCGGTTATCGGCAAAGGTGCCGGCGGCATCCAGAATGCAGTAGGCCACCGGCAGGGCCAGCGCTAAAAAGCTCTTGGCGTATTTGTAGTTACCGTCCTTCTGCCGCTCCGCCCGAAGCTCTGGGTCCTCCGTGGCGTCCACCACGCCGAGGCCGATAGCGCCGACGCACACCAGTGCGATGGCAAGCAGGGCCAGCGGGGAGTAGTCCTCGCCGCCCACGAACAGCAGCGTCAGCACCGCCACCAGCGCACCGGAGGAATTGCAGATGGGGGAGGACACGGACAGCTCAATGTACCGCAGGCCCAGATAGCCCAGCGCCATAGAGCTGATATACAGCAGGGAAATCGGCAGATAGGTCCAGATCACGGACCAACTGATCTCCGTGCCGCCGACGAAAATCTCGTAAGCGGCGTGAAGACCCATGACCACGCCTACGGCGATGACCATTTTTAAATGGCTGTATTTGTCGCTGCCATCCCGGCAGCCGATTTTAGAAAAGAGGTCGCTGCCGCTCCAGCACAGGAGGGTAATCAGGGAAAGCCAAAGCCACATAGGGGAAATACTCCTTTATTTTTGATTGAATTACAGAGTCACGATTCCGGCCTCCACCAGCTTTTGGAGGCTCATAAGGATGCCGAGCTTGGCATGATACCATGTCAGGCCGCCCTGAAAATAAACGGCGTAGGGCTCACGGATGGGACCGTCGGCGGAAAGCTCAATGGAGCTGCCCTGCACAAAGGCACCGGCGGCCATGATGACATCACTGTCATAGCCGGGCATGGCCCACGGCTCCGGAGTCACGTAGCTGTCCACCGGTGCGGCGGCCTGAATGCCCTTGCAGAAGGCCACCATGGCCTCCCGGCTCCCCAGCGTCACCGCCTGAATGATGTCATGGCGGCTTTCTGTGGCGTTGGGAACGCAGGCAAAGCCCAGCTTTTCATAGATGTTGGCGGCAAATACGGCGCCCTTCAGCGCGCCGGACACCACCGTGGGGGACAGGAACAGACCTTGGTAAAACGCGGGCATCAGGCCAAGGTTGGCGCCGACCTCCTGCCCCAGACCCGGGGCGGAGAGGCGGTAGGCGCAGCGTTCCACGCACTCCTTCGTGCCGCAGATGTACCCGCCGATAGGGGCAAGGCCGCCGCCGGGATTTTTGATGAGGGAACCGACTACCATGTCGGCGCCCATGTCGGAGGGCTCCATGCGCTCCACAAATTCGCCGTAGCAGTTGTCCACCATGACCTTGACGTCCGGCTTGATCTCCTTGCAGAAGCGAATGAGAGCGCCGATCTGGTCCACAGAGAAGCTGGGCCGGGTGGCGTAGCCCTTGGAGCGCTGAATGGTAATGAGCTTGGTGCGCGGATTGATCTTGGAGCGGATAGCGTCATAGTCAAAGGTTCCGTCCGGCTTCAGGTCCGCCTGCGCGTAGGTCACGCCGTATTCCTTCAGGGAGCACTTGCTCTCCCGGATGCCGATGACCTCCTCCAGCGTATCGTAGGGTGCGCCCACGGGGGAGAGCAGCTCGTCCCCCGGCAGCAGATTGGCGGAGAGGGCCACCGTCAGGGCGTGGGTGCCGCAGGTAATCTGAGGCCGCACCAGCGCTGCCTCCGTGTGGAACACATCGGCATAGACCCGCTCTAAATTGTCCCGGCCCTCGTCATCGTAGCCGTAGCCGGTGGTGGCGGCGAAGTGGGCGGCGTTCACCCGGTTTTTCTGCATGGCCGCCAGCACCTTTGCCTGATTGTACTCAGCGGTCTGGTCAATGGCATCAAACCGGGGGCGGAGTGACGCGAGGACCTCCTCGCCGTATTCATATGCAGCCCGGCTGACGCCAAGCTGCTCGTACATCGCTTCCATTTTCATGTATCCTGTTCCTCTTTTCCCAATAGCTTATCCGCCAGATCATTCAAAATCTCCGGCCGTGTCACCACAAGGCCGCTGGCCTCGTTGCCGAGAATCAGCAGCGTGTCTCCCGGGGAGATACCGTAAAACCGGCGGGCCTCCTGCGGAATGACGATTTGGCCCCGGTCACCGACCTTGGCAGTGCCGAAGACCCGGTTTTTCCCCTGTCCCAAAACGTGTTTGCCAGCAGGCATCGTACCGCCGCCCTTCATCATATTTTTCATACTTGTATGAATATAGCAGACGCCCGCGCAAAAGGCAAGTCCAATTACCGCCAAGGACCGTTTTTCTGCGAAAATTTGGAACAAATCAACAAAAAAGTACGGCACACAAATCGTGTGCCGTACTGATTGCAGTCCATTAAACTCAGCCGAGACGGAGGCCGCCGACAAAATATGTATTGTAATAGCCGGAGGTCATATCGCTGATGATCACGCCGCCGCTGTTGGCGGAGGAGGCGTGGATGTGCTTGCCGTTGCCGATATAGATACCGGCGTGGGAGCAGGCCTTGCCCTTATTGCGGCTGGGATCGTTGAAAAACACCAAATCGCCGGGCTGAAGCTCGGAAATGCTGTAGATTTTCGTACCCATGCCGCTGAGCCACTGACTGGTGGCGGAGTGGGGCAGGGAATAGCCAGCCTGCTTGAATACGTACATGGTGAAGCCGGAGCAGTCAAAGCCGCCGGCGGAGGAACCGCCGTAAACATAGCGGGTCCCAAGATGCTGCATGGCGATGTCCACGATAGAGGAGCCGTTGGAGCTGCTGGGATTGTCGGTCAGCACCAGCAGATCGCTGCGGATGTAGCCCTCGGTGCCGTATTGGCAGGTCACGGAGTACCAACCGTCCACAAGGCCGTTTACGGTGACAATGGTGCCTGCGTCAATGGTGGCAAGGCTCTCACTGTCGGTGGAGGGGTCAGAGCGCACATGGACCGTTCCCTCGGGAACACGGCCATAGGTGGTGAAAATGTTATCCTGATCGATAATGAGATAATCGGCGGACACGTAGCCAGTGCTGCCGTTATAATCAATTTTATACCAGCCGGGAATGTTGTCATCCAGCAGCGCCACAGCCACGGATTTATTCAGCGTGGTCACAATACCGGAGGAGGTGCTGGCCTCCGCCCGCAGACGAAGGGAGCTGCCGGTGGTGCAGCCGGCGCCGATGGCCATCTGCCCCTCAGCGGAGGCAAAGGCGGTGAGCGCCATGGTGGTAAAGGCGGCCAGAACGGCAGCCCGCAGGGCTTTTTTCAAGCTGAGCTTCATCGAAACGCTTCCTTTCCTTTGTGTGGGGATGGGGCGGGGCTTACTTGCCGGCCAGCGCCCGCTCCAGCCAAATGGAGGCAAAGTCCATCGCCTCGTACAAGCTGCTCTTTTCGCTCTTTTTTATCACCCGGTCACGGGCCCGCACGGTGGGGTCGGTGAGTTGGAGCTGGAGGGAGACCTTGGTGGCTATATCCAGTCCGTTTTCCTTTTTGCTCTCCAACACCTGCATCATGACAATATATTTATCAGCCATCGTGCCGTAGTAGATCAGATTGTCGATTCGGCGCAGCGGGTGGCCTTTATAAATCAAGCCTTCGGTTTTCGTTTCAGCCATGCAAACACTTCCTTGAAAAAAATGTAACCAAATTGTAACATCTTTTATCCGCTTTGTCAACATTTGAAAAACCGGAAAAGATTTCCACCCCTCCATCCCCCGGTCCTGTGTGGAGATTCACGATCCGGATCGTGGGAGCGTTTTGTAAAATTTACAGAAAAGCGAAAGAATTTTTACTACAATTACAGCCCCGGCCCTGTTATAGTATAGATACCGATTAGGAGCGACGAAATGGACTTGCATATTCGCTTGCGGGTATTATAATTATAAGGAGGCTACTATTATGATGAAGATCGTAGTAACAGACGGATACGCGGAGAACCCCGGTGATTTGAGTTGGGAGCCCTTGCGGGCGTTTGGCGAGCTGACGGTGTATGACCGCGTCGCTCCGGATGACGAGGAAGAGATGCTTCGCCGTATCGGTGATGCCGACATCGCGGTGACAAACAAGGGCGTTGTTTCTAAAAAGGTCATTGACGCCTGCCCCAACCTGAAGCTCATCGCTGTGCAGGCCACCGGTTACAATGTCATTGATATTGCCTACGCAAAGGAAAAGGGAATCCCTGTGTGCAACGTCCCGGTGTACGGCACCCGCTCCGTCAGTCAGTTTGCCATCGCGCTGCTGCTGGAGGTCTGCCATCACATCGGCCACCACAGCGAAACGGTCTATGCCGGCAGATGGGCCAATGGCGAGGACTGGTGCTACTGGGACTATCCCCTCATCGAGCTGGCCGGCAAGACCTATGGTCTGCTTGGCTGCGGCAACATCGGCATCCATACCGCCGCGATTGCCAAGGCGCTGGGGATGCGGGTCATTGCCTATGACGCACGGGAGTCGGACGCGGGCCACGCGCTGGGTGTTGAGTATGTGACGCTGGACGAGCTGTTTGCCCAGTCCGACGTGCTGGGTCTCCAGATGCCGCTGCTGCCGTTCAACGTTGGCATCATCAACAAGGAAAATATTGCAAAAATGAAGGACGGTGCCATCCTCATCAACAACAGCCGCGGACAGATGGTGGTGGAGCAGGACCTGGCCGACGCCCTGAACAGCGGCAAGCTGGCCGCTGCGGGACTGGATGTGGTGTCCACGGAGCCGATTCGCGCGGATAACCCGCTGCTGAAGGCGAAGAACTGCATCATCACGCCGCATATGTCCTGGGGCGCAAAGGAGAGCCGCCAGCGCATCATGGACTGCACCGTGAACAACGTGAAGGCGTTCCTTGCAGGAAAGCCGGAGAACGTTGTCAATCCGTAAGGCCATGAAAAAGTGCATTGTGATCTCGGACTCGTTCAAGGGGTCCCTTTCCAGCGGCGAGATCTGTGAGATCGCCCGGGAGAGCTTTCAGAATGTGTTCCCGGCGTGCAAGCTGGTGTGCATCCCTGTGGCGGACGGTGGCGAAGGCACCGTGGCCTGCTTCCAGGAGGTCTGCGGCGGCGAACTGGTGACAGTCCGGGTGCAGGGCCCCTTTGGGCAGAGCATGGAGGCGTCCTACCTCCAACTGGAGGAAAAGCAGGCCGTGATCGAAATGGCGGCCTGCGCGGGCCTTCCTTTGGCCAATGACTGCAAGGACCCCCGCATCACCACAACCTACGGCGTGGGCCAGCTTATCCGCCACGCGGTAGAGCGGGGCAATACCCGCATTCTGCTGGGATTGGGCGGCAGCGCCACCAACGATGGCGGCTGCGGCTGCGCTACGGCGCTGGGCGTCCGCTTTACGGACCGAGAGGGCCGGGAGTTTATTCCCACCGGCGGAACGCTGGACAAAATCGCCCATATTGACGCACGGCGGGCGCGGCGGCTGCTGCGGGATGTGAGTCTCACCGCCATGTGCGATATTGATAACCCCATGTACGGCCCCACCGGCGCGGCCTACGTGTTTGGCCCTCAAAAGGGAGCGGACCCCGCTATGGTGGAGTTTCTGGACTACCGCCTGCAGGTGCTGGACCAGACGATTCAGCGGGAGCTGGGCGTTTCCGTGGCGGGGGTCCCCGGCTCCGGCGCTGCCGGCGCTTTCGGCGCGGGCATCCTCGCCTTTTTGAAGGGCAAGCTCTGCCCCGGCATCGAGGCGGTGCTGGACTTGGTGAAATTTGACGAGAAGCTGACGGACTGCGACCTCGTTCTCACCGGCGAGGGCCGGTTCGACAGCCAGAGCATCCGCGGCAAGGTCATCAGCGGCGTAAGCAAGCGGGCGCGGGAGAAAAATGTTCCCGTGGTGGTCATCGCCGGCAGCGTGGATAAGGAAATGGAGAGCGTCAGCGCCGACCCGGCCTCCGGCATCGCCGCTGTGTTTTCCATTAACCGTCAGGCCATGGATTACTCGGAATCCAAGCCCTTCAGCCGGGTCAATTATCAATATACGCTGGAAAACGTTCTGCGGACGCTGCGCGCGGCGGAGCATTTCCGGTAAATCGCCCCGCGGGGGCTGAAAAAGGAGGACGCTATGGACTATTCTCTTTGGTTTGTCTGCCTCATGGGAATGGGGACGGTCTTTTTCGGACTGGTCTGCATCATTATCCTGACGAAGCTGATGAGCGCGGTGCTGGGGAAAAAGCCGGCGCCGGCGCAGTCTGCAAGCCGCAGTGCCGATGCACTGCCGCAGACGGTGACGCCGGAACTGGTGGCCGCCGTATCCGCCGCCTTAGCGGAGGAGCTGGGGACAGACATTACCGGCATTCGCATCATTTCCATGAAAAAAGTGTGATTTGAAGGGAGAAACTCCAGATGAAAAAGTACAGAGTGACTGTGAACGGGACTGTTTATGAGGTAGAGCTGGAGGAGCTCACCGGCGCGGCCCCTGCCCCCGTATCCGCCCCCGCTGCCGCGCCTGCCCCTGCCGCCGCACCGGCAGCAGGCGAGCAGATCACCGCCCCCATGCCCGGCACGATTCTGGCCGTGAACGTATCGGCGGGTCAGGCCGTGAAAAAAGGCGAGGTGCTCATGATTTTGGAGGCCATGAAAATGGAAAACGAGATCATGTGCCCCCGGGACGGTGTTGTCGCTTCCGTCCACACCTTCAAGGGCAGCGCGGTGGAATCCGGCGCGCTGCTGTGCGTCCTCCAGTGAGATAACGGAGGACGGCCTATGGAAGCGATCATTCGTTTTTTACAGGATACGGGATTCTATCTCTTTACGCAGGACGGTAACTGGCGCTGCATTGTTATGATCGGCATTGCCTGTGTTTTGCTGTATCTTGGTATCGTGAAGAAATTTGAGCCGCTGCTGCTGGTGCCTATTGCTTTCGGTATGCTCATCACCAATCTTCCCGGCGCCAATATGTTCCATGAGATTTTCTTTGCCGGCGGGCATATTCACTGGGACATTATCGGCGGAAAGCCCATTACGGCAGAGCTTTTATCGGAGCTTTACAATCAGGGCGTGGCGGAAAATGTGCTCTCGCCATATTTGCAGCAGCTCATGACCGCCGCGCAGACCATGTTCTCCCCGGAGGCGGTCAGCAGCACCATAGCGGAGATCACCGCGTCTGCCACAGACGGTATTTCCGCCTTTGGCGCACAGTTGGAGGCGCTGGTGCAGGCGGAGCAGGCTGCGTCCTACTACGGCATGACCCTCTCTGACGTAACGGTCAGCGCGGGACTGGTGGACATCCTCTACCTCGGTGTGAAGCTGGGTATTTATCCCTGCCTTATTTTCATGGGCGTTGGCGCCATGACGGACTTCGGCCCCCTCATCGCCAATCCCAAGAGCCTGCTGCTGGGCGCGGCGGCGTAGCTCGGTATTTTTGTCACGTTTATCGGCTGCCGCCTTATGGGCTTCACCGGTCAGGAATCCAGCGCCATCGGCATCATCGGCGGCGCGGACGGTCCTACGGCCATTTTTGTCACCGCTCTGCTGGCCCCGGCGCTGCTGGGTCCCATTGCCGTGGCGGCCTACTCCTATATGGCGCTGGTTCCGGTGATTCAGCCGCCCATCATGAAGCTGCTGACCACGGAAAAGGAACGCCAGATCGTCATGAAGCCTCTGCGGGAGGTCAGCAAGCGGGAAAAGATTGTTTTCCCCATTGTTGTGACTGTTTTCGTGGCGCTGCTGGTGCCCTCTGCCGCGCCCCTCATTGCCTGCCTGATGCTGGGTAATCTCTTTAAGGAGTGCGGCGTGACGGAGCGGCTGAGCAAAACGGTGCAGAATGAGCTTATCAACATCGTTACCATTTTCCTTGGCGTCAGCGTGGGCTGCACCGCTACCGGCACCACGTTCCTGTCCTTCCAGACCATCAAGATCATGATTATGGGCGTGGTGGCGTTCAGCTTCGGCACCGCCGGCGGCGTGCTGCTTGCCAAGTTCATGAACCTGTTCCTCAAGGAGAAGATCAATCCTCTCATCGGCTCCGCCGGTGTGTCCGCCGTTCCCATGGCGGCCAGAGTGTCTCAGATGGTGGGCCAGAAGTACAATCCCGGCAACTTCCTGCTGATGCACGCCATGGGCCCCAACGTGGCCGGCGTCATCGGCTCCGCCATCGCGGCGGGTGTGCTCATCAGCCTGTTCGGCTAAAGGGAGGCAGCTATGGAATTTTTATCGAAGAAGCCCCTGCTTATCACGGATACCATTCTTCGGGATGCGCATCAGTCTCAGGCGGCCACCCGTATGACCACGGAGGATATGCTCCCCGCGCTGGAAATGCTGGATTCCATCGGCTACTACTCTCTGGAGTGCTGGGGCGGCGCCACCTTCGACGCCTGTATGCGCTTTCTGAATGAAGACCCGTGGGAGCGGCTGCGGACCATCCGCCAGCATGTGAAGCACACGAAGCTGCAAATGCTGTTCCGTGGCCAGAACATTCTGGGCTACAAGCACTATGCCGACGATGTGGTGGACGCCTTCTGCCGCAAGTCCATTGAAAACGGCATCGACATCATCCGCATTTTCGACGCGCTGAATGACGTGCGAAATCTGGAACAGGCCATTAAGTCCACCCGGAAGTATGGCGGCGAGGTGGAGGCCACCATGAGCTACACCGTCTCCCCCATCCACAACGAGGACTACTTCGTGAAGCTGGCCAAGACGCTGGAGGAAATGGGCGCCAGCGCCATCTGCGTCAAGGACATGGCCAACCTCCTGCTGCCCATGGACGCCTACTCCCTCATCAAGCGGCTGAAGGAGACGGGCTCCATCCCCATCCACCTCCACACCCACAACACCACTGGCACCGGCGACATGGTGAACCTCATGGCCGCCATGGCGGGGGTGGACATCGTGGACACCGCCCTCTCCCCCCTTGCCAACGGCACCTCCCAGCCCGCCACGGAGTCTCTGGTGGCCACGCTGCGGGGCACCGTCCGGGACACCGGGCTGGATCAGTCCAAGCTCAGCGAGGCGGCGGCCCACTTCCGCAAGGTGGCGGCCCGTCTGCAAAACGAGGGGATCCTGGATCCCAAGGTGCTGCGGGTGGATACGAACACACTGCTCTATCAGGTTCCCGGCGGAATGCTCTCTAACCTGATCTCTCAGCTCAAGCAGGCCGATAAGGAGGACAAATATTACGATGTGCTGGCGGAGATTCCCAGAGTCCGCAAGGATTTCGGCTATCCGCCGCTGGTGACCCCCACCAGTCAGATCGTGGGAACGCAGGCGGTGATGAACGTTATCGTCGGCAGATACAAAACGTTCCCCAAGGAGTCCAAGGGTCTGCTGCGGGGCGAATACGGCGCGCTGCCCGGCGAGGTAAACCCGGAGGTCCGGGCGCTGGCAGGCATCGACCCGGAGGAGGTCATCACCTGCCGTCCGGCGGACAACATCGCCCCGGAGTTGGAAAAATACAAGGAAGAATTCAAGGAAATCGCCAAATCCGAGGAGGATGTGCTGTCGCTGGCACTGTTCCCGCAGGTCGCGCCGAAGTTTCTGGCGTGGCGGGACGGGGAACATGACACCTGTCAAGACACCTGTACACCTGTCGCTCCGGCGGTGGGAGCCTCTCAGGACCCCAACGCGGTCCGGGAGCTGTATGTGGAGTATAAGTTCTGAGCATCAATAAAGGAGGAACGAATATGGAGACCTATGGTTTGGAGCAGCTTGGCATTTTGAATCCCAAGGCTGTTTACCGTAATTTGGAGCCGGCCCAGCTGGTGGAGCACGCGCTGCGCCGGGGCGAGGGTCAGCTCAGCAATACCGGCGCCCTGTGCGTGCGGACGGGAAAGTACACCGGCCGCTCTCCCAACGATAAATTCATCGTGGACAGCGAGGGCGTGCATGACGATATCGCGTGGGGCAAGATCAACGTGCCTACCACGCAGGCGGTGTTTGACGCGCTGTATGAAAAAATGGTGGCCTATCTCCAGAACCGGGAGATTTTTGTGTTTGATGGCTTTGCCGGCGCCGATACCCGGCATACCAAGGCCTTCCGCATCGTCAACGAGCTGGCCAGCCAGAATCTCTTTATCCACCAGCTTTTGCTGCGTCCCACGGCGGAGCAGCTTGCGGACTACAAGGCTGACTTCACCATCATCTGTGTCCCCGGCTTCAAGTGCGATCCCCAGCGGGACCACACGCATTCCGAGGCGGCCATCATGATTGACTATGAGAAGAAACTGGTCCTCATTGCCGGCAGCCAGTATGCCGGCGAGATCAAGAAGTCCGTGTTCTCCGTGATGAACTATCTGATGCCTAAAGAGGGTGTGTTCCCCATGCATTGCTCCGCCAACATCGGCAAGGATGGGGATTCCGCTATTTTCTTCGGTCTCTCCGGCACCGGCAAGACCACGCTTTCTGCCGACCCCAACCGCAAGCTCATCGGTGATGACGAGCACGGCTGGGCGGATGAGTCCGTGTTCAACTTTGAGGGCGGCTGCTATGCTAAGTGCATCGATTTGACAGAGGAGAGCGAGCCGGAGATCTACTGCGCTATCCGCTTCGGCGCGCTGGTGGAGAATGTGATCGTCGACCCGGAAACCCGCCGCCCAGACTATGCCGACAGCAGCCTGACGGAGAATACCCGCGTGGGCTACCCGGTGGACTATATCCCCAATGCGGCCATTCCCGGCGTGTGTGCTACCCCCAAGACGGTTATTTTCCTGACAGCGGACGCCTACGGCGTGCTGCCGCCCATTTCCCGGCTGGATGAAAAGCAGGCTATGTACTATTTCGTATCCGGCTTTACCTCCAAGCTGGCCGGTACGGAGCGGGGCATCACCTCTCCCGTTCCCACGTTCTCTACCTGCTTCGGCGCGCCCTTTATGCCGCTTGACCCCTCCGTGTATGCGAAGATGCTGGCGGAAAAGGTGGCAAAGTCCGGCGCGAAGGTCTATCTGGTGAACACCGGCTGGAACGGCACTGGCAAGCGGATGAAGCTCAGCTACACCCGTGCGATGGTCACGGCGGCGCTGAACGGCGAGCTGGAGAAGGCGGAGTTTGTCACCGATCCCTATTTCGGCGTGGCCGTTCCCACAAGCTGCCCCAATGTGCCGGAGGAACTGATGATTCCCGCCAACACATGGAAGGACAAGGCAGCCTACGAGGCAAAAGCCAAGGAGCTGGCAAGGTCCTTTGTGGAGAACTTCAAGAAATACAATAAAATGCCCGCCGATGTGGTGGCCGCAGGTCCCAAGGTGTAAGCACAATATAAAAATACAGCACCCGCTCATAGCAGGTGCTGTATTTTGCTTTTCAACAGAATAAATAAAAAAGCCGGGGCATTTTGCACCGGCTCTTGAAACTTATTGTCCCAGATATTTCTTGACCAACACCTGCAAAAGCTCGTCCCGGTCCAGCTTGCGAATCAGCGTCCGGGCGCCCATGTGGTTCGTGATATAGGTGGGGTCCTCGGAGAGAATGTAGCCCACAATCTGATTGATGGGATTGTAGCCCTTTTCCTCAAGGGCCTGATAGACGGTAGTCAGGATGTGCCGAATTTCTGCATCCTTTTCGTCCACAATGCTGAATTTTCTGGTGAAATCATCCATACGGACACCGCCTTCCTACTGAGTATGAAAATAGTATACTCGGTTTAGGACGAGAAGTAAAGGGAAAAACGGAAATGTAACAAAATGGTAATAATCATTCCTGAAAAAGCGCCTGTGGTTTTCCACAGGCGCTTTTTGGCAATTTTCAGAGGCAGCGGTGCCCCCACACGCTATAGGACGGGGAGAGCAGGGAAGCACTTACCGCAAAACAGCGTCGCACTCCTGCTTCAAAGCGTCCAGAATACTCTGGACGACGGCATCCGCCATCCCGCAGACTGCTAAGCAGTCTGCGGGAACCCTGTTCTTTAAAATGCTTGGCGGAAATGAATTCCGTCTGCGCCAAGGTTCTGCTGTGCAGAACGCTTGTACGCAGTAGCCTGCGTCCCCGCGCTGCGGGGCGAGGAGGCTGGCAGGGAAGCACTTACCGCAAAACAGCGCCGCATTCCTGCTTCAAGGCATTCAGAATGCTCTGGACGTCGGCATCCGCCTCCTCGGCGGTAAGGCTGCGGTCATCAGAGCGCAGTGTCAGACTGAAAGCCACGCTCTTTTTGCCCGGAGCAATGCCGACGCCGGTGTAGATGTCAAACAGGTCAACCTCCTTCAAAAGCCCCTTGGCACCCTTGCGGATGGCGTCCTCCAGCGCACCCACGGGAACGGCCTTGTCGCAGACAACGGCAATGTCCCGGGTGACGGCGGGGAACTTGGGCAGGGGCTGATACAGGGGCTGGGAGCCCTTGCTTTCATACAGCGCGTCGAACCGCAGCTCGGCGGCATACAGCTCGGCGTCCACACCGTAGTTGCCCGCCACATGGGGATGGACCTGGCCCAAGACACCCAGCAGACGGTCCCCACTAAAAACCTTGGCACAGCGGCCGGGATGATAGGAGGGATTCTCGCTGTCGGCGGTAAAGCGGACATTTTCAATGCGGAGCTGCTTCAAAACAGCCTCTACCGCGCCCTTGAGGGAGAAGAAATCCACACCATCGCCGTAGGCGCCCAGTGTCAGGACCTTCGGCTCGTCCGCCAGTCCGTCGGCCCGCTTGAAGTAGGCCCGGCCCAGTTCATAGAGCTTGGCGGACTTGTTGCGGAAATTGTAGTTCCGGGTGAGAATTTCCAGCATGGAGGGCAACGTGGTGGTTCGCATGATGGAGGTGTCCTCGCCCAGCGGGTTCAAAATCTTCAGGGAGTCCCGCAGCGGAGAGTCTTTGGGAAGATCGATCTTATCATAATAGGTGGGGCTGATGAAGGAATAGGTGATGATCTCATCGTAACCGGCGGCGCGGCAGACAGCGCCCAGCAGGTTCTCCGTCTGCTGAAGCTCCGTAAAGCCGCGGCGCTCCGTGAGGCCGTTGGAGAGGGTGTCGGGGATGTTGTTGTAGCCGTAGAACCGGGCTACCTCCTCGGCGATGTCGGAGTAGTGCTCCACGTCGGACCGCCAGGAGGGAACATGGATGGTGTCGCCCTCCACCTTGAAGTCCAGAGCTTCCAGAATCCGGACCATTTCCTCACGGGAAACATCGGTGCCCAGCAGGCCGTTGACCTTCTCCGGCTCCAGCTTCACGGTGACGGGGTTGGAGTCCTTGGCGATGACGTCCATCACGCCCTCCACCACCTCGCCGGCGCCCAGCAGCTCCACCAGCTCGCAGGCCCGCTCCACGGCCTTCAGGGTGTTCATGGGGTCCAGACCCTTTTCATAGCGGGAGGAAGCGTCGGTACGCATATTCAGAGCGGCGGCGGTGCGGTGGACAGAGGTGCCGTTGAAGTTGGCGGATTCAAAGAGGACCATGGCGGTATCGCCCACGATCTCACTGTTGGCACCGCCCATGACGCCCGCCACGCAAACGGGCTTGTTCTCGTCACAGATGCAGAGCATGGAGGTGGTCAGGTTCCGCTGATTGCCGTCTAAGGTCTGAATGGTCTCGCCCTCACGGGCGGTGCGGACGATGATGTGTCCGCCCTCCACGCAGGAGAAGTCAAAGGCGTGCATGGGCTGGCCGTATTCCAGCATGACGTAGTTCGTGATGTCCACGATGTTGTTGATGGGGCGGACACCGGAGTTCCGCAGCCGTTCCCGCATCCATGCCGGAGATGGCTGAATCTTCACGTTTTTCACCATCCGGGCGGTGTACCGGGGGCAGAGCTCGCCATCCTCGATGTCAATATCCACCAACTCGGCGATAGAGCCGCCGCAGCCCTTCACTTCAGGGGTGTGCAGCTTCAGGGGACGGCCGAAGGTGGCGCTGGCCTCGCGGGCAAGGCCGATGACGCTGAGGCAGTCGGGCCGGTTGGGGGTGATCTCAAACTCCACCACATGATCGTCGGCGCCGATGACCTTGGCAATATCCTCACCGGGAGCGACGTCCTCCCGCAGCACGAAGATACCGTCGGGGATGCAGTGGGGGAACTCCGCCTGCTCCGCATGGAGGTCGGAGAGGGTGCAGATGGAATCCGTCTTGGTATTGTAAGCCACCAGATCGCCTGCGCGCAGGTTGGAGCAGACGGTATCGGGGCAGGCTGTGGCGCTGCCGGTATCCAGCGTGGTGTGGAAGCTGCCGTTCGGCTGGGCCTCACATTCCAGCACCTTGCCGCAGACCACGGGGCCGAACACCTTATCGCCGGGCTTGATGTCGGCGGGGATGGAGGGCTTGTCCTTGTCCAGCGGGTGATAGTCGTTCAGCAGAGCGGCGGGGGTGATGACGGCGTAGGGATAATCGTGGTCGGCGGTGAGGTTCAGCTCCTTGAGAGAGCACAGCATCCCGTTGGACTCCACGCCCCGGAGCTTGCCCTTTTCAATTTTCGTGCCGTTGGGGAGCAGGGACTTATGCTGGGCCACGGGCACCAGATCGCCCACATGGATGTTCCATGCGCCGGTGACGATCTGGGTAGGCTCCGCCTGTCCCACATCGATCTGGCAGACCCACATATGGTCGCTGTCCGGGTGTTTCTCCATGGAGAGAATCTGGCCCACCACCACATTTTTCAGAGACTCGTTCAGCGCCGTGACGGTTTCCACCTTGGAGCCGGAGAGGGTCATGGCCTCGTCAAACTCACGGTCGCTGATGTCGGAAACATCTACAAATTCATTTAACCATTTACGGGAAAGAATCATTGTCTATCCTCCTCTTTATTATCTTGAGGTGCTTATTGCCGCCTGCGGCAAATTATTGAAATTGTTTTTTGCGACGGCGTGTACGTCGCAAAAAACACTGCGCAGAGTGCAAACGTGCGAGCCGCTTGCGGCGAGTGCGCTGCGGCACTCTGCAAAATCCGCGCAAAATGGCTGTGCCATTTTGGCGAGAATATTAGAACTGCTGCAGGAACCGCTCGTCGTTTTCAAAAATCAGGCGCAGGTCACTGATTTTGAAGTGGCCCATGGCGAAGCGCTCAAGGCCCATGCCGAAGGCGAAGCCGGAATACTCGTCCGGATCAATGCCGCAGTTGCGCAGCACCTTGGGGTGCACCATACCGGCGCCCAGCACTTCGATCCAGCCCTCGCCCTTGCAGGTGGGGCAGCCCTTGCCGCCGCACTTGTGGCACTGGATGTCCACCTCGCAGCTCGGCTCGGTGAAGGGGAAGTGGTGGGGACGGAAGCGGGTGACGGAGGCGGGGCCGTAGATTTTCTTGATCACGGCGTTCAGCGTGCCCTTCAGGTCTGCCATGGTCACGCCCTTGTCCACCACCAGACCCTCGATCTGATGGAACATGGGGGAGTGGGTGGCGTCCACCTCGTCCTTGCGGTACACCCGGCCGGGGGAGATCATGCGGATGGGTACGCCGTGCTCCTCCATGGCTCTGATCTGCATGGGAGAGGTCTGGGTCCGCAGCAAAATCTTGGAATCTTCCGTGAGATAGAACGTGTCCGTCCAGTCACGGGAAGGGTGGGACTCAGGGGCGTTGAGCTTTGTAAAGTTGTAGCTTTCCAGCTCGATCTCTGGGCCGTCCATGATCTCAAAGCCCATGTCAAGGAACACCTGCTTGATCTCATCCAGCACGGTGTACATGGGGTGCTTGTGGCCCAGAGCCACCTCCTTGCCGGGGATGGTGATGTCCAGCGTCTCGGCCTTCAGCTTGGCCTCCAGCGCCGCCTTCTGCAAAATGGCGGCCTGAGACTCAATGGCCTTTTCCACGGCGGCACGGACCTCGTTTGCCATCTGGCCCATGATGGGGCGCTCCTCGGCGGAGAGGCTGCCCATCTGCTTGAGCACGGCGGTCAACTCGCCCTTTTTGCCCAGGTACTTGACCCGCAGCGCGTCCAGTTCCGCCGCGGCCTTCGTGCCCACGATGGAGTCCAGCGCGCCATTGCGGATGGCTTCCAGTTGTTCTTTCATCATAAAAGCAAAACTCCTTTTTGTTGGAATTGGGATGTTCGGTTCAGGCCGCGGTGCAAAACAAAAAGCCCTCCGTCCCACATTGGGACGAAAGGCTCACTTCCGCGGTACCACCCAAATTTGCGCCAAAGCGCACACTTGTGCCCTGATAACGGAGGGTGACCGCCATGTCTCCATGGAAGCTCCGGGGCGAACCAAACCAAGCGTCCGCAGGTCGGCTTGCAGCCGGTGACCGACCCTCTCTGCGGCGGCGTTTCGGGTTATTTTCCCCTTCATCGCTGATGACTTTTCTACATATACCACAAAAAGACGGCAAATGCAAGAGCAAAAATGACGGTTTTCCGACTTTTGCGGGAAAATTGCGAAAGGGATTGCACGGAAAGGCACCGCCATATATAATGAGAGAAAAAACGAAGGAGCGATGCCGGTGGAAACGCAATTTGTCGGGCCGGAGCTGGTGCGGCGGGCACTGCCGCACCGGCGGGAGGACGGTCATAAGGGGACGTTCGGCAAGGTTTTGATCGTGGGCGGTGCCGTGGGCTACACCGGTGCGCCGTATCTTGCGGCGTCGGCGGCGGTGCGGACGGGCTGCGGGCTGGTGTCCGTGGGCGTACCGGAGTCCATCTGGCCCATCGAGGCGGTGAAGTGCAGCTCCGCCATGCCGTTTCCGCTGCCGGAGCGGGACGGGCGGCTGTGCCTTGGGGCGCTGCCGCTGCTGCGGGAGCGTCTGCAAGGCTGCGATGTGCTGGCCCTCGGCCCCGGCCTTGGCCGGGGAGATGAAACGGCGGAGCTGGTGTGGGCGCTGCTGGGAACGGAGAAGCCGGTGGTGCTGGACGCGGATGGCATAAACGCACTTTCCGGGCATATAGATGTTCTGGACGCCCGCCGGGACAAAGTGACAGTGTTGACGCCTCACGCGGTGGAATTTTCCCGCATAGGCGGGGACCTGAGCCATGGGGATCGGCAGCAGGCGGCGCGGGACTTTGCCATGCGCCACGGCTGCGTGCTGGTGCTGAAGGGCCATGGGACGGTAACGGCCGCCCCAACGGGCGAGGTGCTGATGAACACCACCGGCGGCAGCGGTCTTGCCAAAGGCGGCAGCGGCGATGTGCTCACCGGTGTCATCGCGTCCCTGCTGGCGCAGGGAGTCGATGCGGTGCAGGCGGCAGTAGCGGGCGTGTGGCTCCACGGCCGGGCCGGCGATTTGCTGGAAGCGGAGCTGACAGCTTACGGCGTTATGCCGGAGGCGGTTGCAGAGCATCTGCCGCTGGCCATCCGGGAAATTTTGGAATAACGGAGGGAGCGCGGTGCACATTGGAAAATGTGTACCAATGATAGCCCTGTGCCTGCTGCTGTGCGGCTGCAAGGAGCAGGCGGAGGAAACGGACATCCGGGCGGCCTATCGGGAGATGAGCGGCTGTGAGCTGACAATGAAGGTTGTCTGCGGCGAAGCGCAGCGGGAGTGGGCTGCCACGCTGCAATGCCATTACGCCCCGGAGGGAGAGAGCACGGTGGAGGTGACGGAGCCGCTGGAGCTGGCCGGGGTCCGGGCAGTGCTTCGGGAGGCGGACTGGTCGCTGGAATACAGCGATCTGTGCCTGAACATCGGCCCTCTCAGCGCGGAGCAAATTTCCCCTGCCACGGTGCCGGTACGGATGCTCAATGCTTTGCGGGAGGGGTGGCTGCTGGAGGAAAACACCGAGGAGCGGCAGGATATCCCCTGCGTCCGGCTGGCGCTGGAGCAGACCGGCAGCGGCGGCGGGGACATTGTGACAACAATCTGGCTCCGGCGGGCGGATGGAACGCCGTTTTTGGGGGAGATCGCCGTGGAGGGCGAAACAATTTTAACAGCGGAGTTTACGAGCTTTTCATTTTGTGATATAATCAGCGAAACGGAAACAGAGCAGGCGGGGCTGCCCCGCGAATCTACATAAGACAGGTGAGTATTTTGGAGGATGCAATTTTACGGCGCACATGGGCGGAGATCGATCTGGATGCGCTGGAACATAATTATAAAGTGGCACGGACGCGAATCGGCGACGGTGTGAAGTATTTGGGCGTGGTAAAGGCGGACGCTTACGGCCACGGCGCTGTGCAGGTATCCCGGAAACTGGAGCAGTTGGGGGCGGATTATCTGGCGGTCTCCAGTCTGGACGAGGCCCGGGAGCTGCGCCACGGCGGCATTACTATGCCAATTTTGATTTTGGGGCACACGCCGCCGGAAATGGTGCCTCAGCTCATTTCTTACCACATCACACAGGCGGTGTCCGCCATGGCCAAGGCTGAGGAATACAGCGCAGAGGCGCAGAAATGCGGTGGAACGCTGCGGGTCCACATCAAGGTGGATACCGGAATGTCCCGGCTGGGTTTCCTTGTCCGGGGAGAGCATTTTGAAAGCGGTGTGAACGCCATTGCGGCGGCCTGTGCCCTGCCGGGGCTGGATGCCGAGGGTATCTTCACACATTTTGCCGTGTCCGATATGGACGGTGCGGAGTACGAGGCGTACACCCGGGAGCAGTTCGGCGTGTTCACCCGCGTTTTAGACGCGCTGGCCGCCAAGGGGTGCACGTTCCGCATCCGCCACTGCACCAACAGCGGCGCGCTGACCCGCTACCCGGAGATGTATCTGGATATGGTGCGTCCTGGTATTGCGCTCTACGGTGAGGGGAGTGATGCGGAGCGGCTGGGACTAAAGCCGGTCATGCGCCTGAAAACCAGTATTTCCACCATTAAGGTCTTTGATCCGGATACCACCGTCAGCTACGGAAGAACGTTCCGCACAGAGGGAAAAACGCGTATCGGCGTGCTGCCGGTAGGCTACGCGGACGGCTTTTTCCGGGGGCTTTCCAACCGTGCATCGGTGCAGACGGACTACGGCCCGGCACCGATTCGGGGCCGCATCTGCATGGATATGTGCATGGTGGACCTGACGGATTTACCGGAAGTGAAAGTGGGCGACACGGTGGAGCTGTTCGGACAGCGGCAGAGCGTGGGCAGCCTTGCCGCGCTGCTGGATACAATTCCCTACGAGCTGACCTGCGCGGTAAACAAGCGGGTACCGCGTGTCTATATGGAGAACGGTCAGGAAATAGAGCGCAGCCTGCGTTTGCTGTAATAGGACGTCAATCGAATTGCATAGCACTCCGGCCCTGTCCGGCGCATAGGATGCTTTGGAGGCGGGACATCGGAATTTTGCCCCGCTGGTATAAATTCCGAAGCGGCGTGGGAGAATGAAAGTGGCCTCACCGATCAGGTGACGGGTACTTTTTTCGGCGGAGTGTGAACTTTGTGGATACAACTGTGAAGCGCGGCGATATTTACTATGCCGATCTCTCTCCGGTGGTGGGCAGCGAGCAGGGCGGCGTCCGCCCGGTCCTCATCATTCAAAATGACACAGGAAACCGCTACAGCCCGACGGTTATCGCGGCGGCGATCACTTCTCAGACGGGCAAGGCCCGCCTGCCGACGCATATTGACCTGCCTGTGGATCAAAGCTGCGGCCTCAGCCGCAATTCCATTATCCTGCTGGAGCAGGTGCGGACGCTGGATAAAAAGCGCCTGCGGGAGCGGATGGGCCATGTGGAGGAGGCTGTGATGGAGAAGGTAGACACCGCCATTGCGGTGAGCTTTGGGCTGCCCCACGATCAACTGGTGTAGGGAACTGTCCCCTGAAAGGGGAACCTTTCAGGGGCGGCTTACAAAAAACGGCGGCTTCATAGAAAACGTAAGAAATTCCGCGGAAAGCGCATTGTGCCCGCGGGATGGGAGGTACATAGGATATGAAAAACAGATGGGGACTGCGCCTGATAGGGCTGCTGGCAGTGAGCTGCGTGGCAATGAGCGGCGTTTCGCTTGCGGTGGAGCCGGGCTCCGCCACGGACCCGCTCATCACGCTGAGCTACCTGAACGAAACGTTTATGGGGCAGATCATGGACAGGGTGGACCAGAAGATCGCCCAGCGGAACAGCGGACTGGGCCAGTCCGGCGCCGGCATGGAATTTTCCGTGGTGACGCTTTCCAAGGGACAGGTCCTCACCGGCGACATCGGCTGTGAGGTTATGCTGCGGGTGGGGTCTGCGACCTGTGTGGCGGCATCCACTCCGGGGCTGGTGGACGAGACCTCCGGCAGTACCCTCAGCGGCGGCGGAGCGCTGGCGGCAAACCATCTGTACATGATGACTGTGGAGAACCGGGGCGTCAAGGCCGGGGCCGACACGGTGAAGCTGCTGGTGCGGGGAACATATACCATCGGCTGACGCGGTATATTCAAGACCGTCTGCGCGTAGAATCGCGCAGGCGGTCTTTTTGCGTACGGAGGTGGAGAGCTATGGACAAGTATCCGGTTCTGGCGGGAGGGGAGACCGTAGGGGAGCTGACGGTGGAAGCGGCGGCATCGGATACGGTGCTGGATATGAGCTGTGTCCGGCGGGAGGGACTGTGGTGTGCGTGGGCCGTGGGAGAGAGCGGGGCACTGCGAATCGGCATCCCGGAGCCGGAGGGTGACCGGCTGCACCTCCGCCGCCGCTTTTCCCGGAGCATGACCGCGCCCATAGGCCGTATTCTGCGGGGAGAACTCCGGATGCCGGAGCGGGCAACGCCGCAATGGCTGCCGGTAGACCCGGCAGCACCTCCGGTACGAAGCGAGCGTTTTCTGCGGGCGATTCAAGCGCGGCAGGGAGTTTTGACCTGCCGCGTGGACGGACGGCTGCTGCTGGCCTTTCCCAGAGCGGACGATGCGCCGTTCCCGCTGGAGGAGCTGTTTTGCTTTGCGTCCTTTCGGCAGATCAAGGGCAGCGACTTCTGGATTTTTGCCTTTGATGACGCGGAGTGGCCTGTTTTTTAAAAAAATGAAAATAGGGATACCAAACGGAAATGAAATATGGTAAACTAATCATGGTATTCTATACTTAAACGGCCCCGGGTCACGGGCGCCGGTCAGGAGGTTGTTTCCCATGAAGTGTCCGTTTTGCGGTCATCCCGAGAGCAAGGTCATCGATTCCCGCCCCGCCGATGAAAATGCCAGCATCCGCCGCCGACGGGAGTGCCTTGCCTGCGGCAAGCGCTTTACCACCTATGAAACGGTGGAATGCCTCCCCATCGTGGTCATCAAGAAGGACGGAAGCCGCCAGAGCTTTGACCGGCAGAAGGTCCTGCGGGGCATGATTCGGGCCTGCGAAAAGCGGCCGGTGTCTTTAGCGGAGCTGGAGCACATTGCCGATGAGATCGAGCAGGAGCTCCAGAACTCCATGGAGCGCGAGATTCGCACGGCGGACATCGGCGAGAAGGTCATGGAGCGTCTGCGGTCAGTGGATCAGGTGGCCTACGTCCGCTTCGCCTCCGTTTACCGGCAGTTCAAGGATATTGATACCTTTATGGCGGAGCTGAATAAGCTCCTGGCGGAGAAGTAAGCTATAGCACATTCCTGATATTCAGCGCTTCCATTTCCGAGATGAGGCGGAGCTGATCCATGAGATCGGACAGTTCTGCACGAAACTCCGTAATTTCCTGCGTTTCGGCAAAGGCCATGGCCCGGCGGTACATGGCCTCCGCATCGTCCACGGCATCATGGTGGGAAACAATGTGGAGATAGGTCTGCCGGAGTGTCCAGTCATCATAGCTCTCCCAAAGGGAATCCAGCGCCTCGGCCCAGCATTCCGATTGGGCCAGACGGTCTGTTTCCTGAAGCTGGGCGCGCCAGCGCCGGGTTTGACGCTCCATGTGGCTGCTGTTCCAGAGGGAAAGGGCCAGCAGGGCGCACAGCACCGCTATCGGCGGCAAAAGCAGACGCTTCACGGCTTCGCCTCCTTCGGGATACAGAGGACCTTGCCGCTGCCATCCACCGTTAAAAGAAAAATTTCCCCGGCGGAATGTCCTGTCCGCCGCAGCTCCTTTTGGAGCCAAGCCTCGTTCCGCCCGCTGCGGGCAAGATTTCGCCGGACGATCCGGCCATCGTTGATGAGAATGAAGGGCAGCTCGTCCTCCTCGGGGGTGAGGCCAAGCTCCTCCGCTGTGGGGGGCCGCTGCCGCGCCCACGGCAGAATGGAGAGCTGACCGGAATTTTCCAGTACGGCCCAGCGTACCTCGTCCACGGAGACATAGCCCTGTCCCCGGAGCTGTTCCAGCAGCTCGTCCAGCGTGTAGCGGTTTTTCCGCATGGCATCCTGCTGGAGCTTGCCGTTTCGGATGAGGATGGACGGGGTGCCGCACATCAGTTCCCGAAAACGCAGACTCAAAAGGGATAGCTGACTGAGCAGCATGGAAAGGGAAAGCAGTGTCAGAATGGGGATGACCCCGGCCAGCAGCGGAATCCCAAAGTCCTGCATGGGGACGGTGGCAAGGTCGGAGATCATCATGGTCAGCACCAGCTCGCTTGGCTCCAGCTCGCCAATCTGGCGTTTTCCCATGAGCCGCAGGCCGGTCATGATGAGAAAATAAAGAATGACGGTACGCAGCAGCGCGGTGATCATGCCAAATGCCCCCTCTCTTATGACAGTGTGGGGCAGGCAAGCGGAAAATTATGTGCGCTGCCTGAAAATTCACAAATTCCCTCTTGCGTTTCCTATAGAGAATAGGTAAGATAAAACAGCCGTTTCCGCGGCGGGAAGCCGCGTTTTAACAATATATCAAAGGAGCATTCGGTTCTTATGGGTAAATATTTCGGTACAGACGGATTTCGGGGCAAGGCTGGTGTAGACCTGACAGCGGAGCACGCCTTTCAGGTAGGACGCTTTCTTGGCTGGCACTATAGCCGCCTGCATCCTGATGACACGGCCCGTATCGTCATCGGCAAGGACACCCGGCGGTCATCCTATATGTTTGAAAACGCGCTGGCGGCGGGTATTACCTCCGCCGGGGCGGACGCTTATCTGCTGCACGTAACTACCACGCCATGCGTCAGCTATATCACCCGGACGGAGCGGTTTGACTGCGGCGTGATGATCTCCGCCAGCCACAATCCGTTCTATGATAACGGCATCAAGCTGATGAATGGCATCGGCGAGAAAATGGAGGACGCGCTGCAGGCGGAGCTGGAGCGGTTCATTGACGGGGAGCCCGCCGCGCTGCCGTGGGCCACGGAGGGGAAGATCGGCAAGACCATCGACTTCTATTCCGGCCGCAACCGCTATATCGGCTACCTCACCAGCCTTGCGGCCCGGTCCTTTGAAAAGCACAAGGTAGGTCTGGACTGCGCCAACGGCAGCTCCTGGATGATCGGCCGGGCGGTGTTTGACGCGCTGGGAGCCAAGACCTACGTGATCAATGACCAGCCGGACGGCGTGAATATCAACATGGACTGCGGCTCCACCCATATTGAGGGACTTCAGCTCTATGTCCGGGAGCACCATCTGGATGTGGGCTTTGCCTTTGACGGAGATGCCGACCGCTGCCTTGCCGTGGATGAGCGGGGCGAGGTTTTGAACGGTGATAAGATCATGTACATCTGCGCCAAGTTTCTCAAGGAGCGGGGGCAGCTCCCCGGCAATACGCTGGTCACAACGGTCATGAGCAACTTTGGACTGTATAAGGCGCTGGACAAGGCGGGCATCCGCTATGAAAAGACCGCGGTGGGGGACCGCTACGTTTACGAGAACATGAAGGAAAATGACTATGTGCTGGGCGGCGAGCAGTCCGGGCACATCATTTTCCGCAAATACGCCCACACCGGCGACGGGCTCATCACCGCTCTGATGCTCATGGAGGTGATGATGGAGACCCAACTGCCCCTGAGTGTGCTGGCCTCCGGCGTTTCCATGTATCCGCAGGTCTTGAAAAACGTCCGGGTGGATGATAAAGACGCTACGCTTTCGGACAGCGCCGTGCAGGCGGCGGTGGACGAATGCACCGCCGCACTGGGGGATTCCGGCCGGGTGCTGCTGCGCAAGAGCGGCACGGAGCCGGTACTCCGGGTCATGGCGGAGGCTGGGACTGCCGAGGAATGTGAAAAGTGGGTGGACCATATCATCGCCGCCATGGAGAAAAGCGGCCATTTGATCGAGGTGAAGAAGTAATGCTGACTGTAAAGGAGCTTTATTCGCTGGAGCATTCTCTGGCCGGGGTGTATCTTAGTAAATTTACTTACCCGTGGGAGGCGCTGGCCGGTATCTCCGATTTGATTTTGGAGCTTGGCCGGTGTCTACCGGAGGAGGAATATTTCCACCCGAAAGACTGGGACGGTAATGTGCTGGAGGATGTTTGGGTGGCCAAGGACGCAACGGTGTTCAAGAGCGCATATCTCCACGGCCCCTGCATCATCGGCCACCGCACGGAGGTCCGGCAGTGCGCCTTTATCCGGGGCAGTGCGCTGGTGGGGAATGACTGCGTGGTGGGCAACTCCACAGAGCTGAAAAACGTGATTCTCTTTGATAACGTGCAGGTGCCCCATTATAATTACGTGGGGGATTCTATCCTTGGCTATAAGTCCCACATGGGCGCCGGCTCCATCACCTCCAATGTCAAGAGCGACAAGCTTCTGGTGGTGGTGAAGGACGGCGCGGAGCAGGTGGAAACGGGCCGCAAAAAGGTGGGCGCCATGCTGGGTGACCGGGTGGAGATAGGCTGCAACAGCGTACTCAATCCCGGTACGGTTATTGGCCCGGACTCAAATGTGTACCCCACCTCCTGTGTCCGGGGCGTCATTCCGGCGAACCATGTCTATAAGGACGCGGCGCATATCGTGGAGAAGAAGTAAATAGGTGTCACGGCCTCCGGGTGGTATCCGCCCGGGGCCTTGCACATAAAATGAATCAAGACGCAGACTGGAAAGGAGGCTATGGGCCCGGCCCATCATAAGCGCCATGTGCCCGCAGGGGCTTTCCCGGCGGGATAACGAGGTGAGGGGCGTATCGAAAATTCGGCGGATACCCCTCCATGGCCGCAGCCATGTGACAGCATTTACAAATACGCGGGCGACAGCGGAACAGAGAAATGCTGACTGCGAGAAAGTGACAAATTTCTGCGCGTTTGTCCTTTTGAAATCAATTTCAGGAGGATTTTTATTTATGTGTGGTATTATCGGCTATGTGGGCCATCAACAGGCGGCGCCCATTTTGCTGGAGGGCCTGTCCCGGATGGAGTACCGGGGCTATGACTCTGCCGGCGTGGCAGTGCGGTCCGGGGAAAAGGGCCTGCAGATTTATAAGTCCAAGGGGCGGCTTCAGGTGCTGTCGGACATGATTCACGGCGGCGCGGATGTGGAGGGGACCCTCGGCATCGGCCATACCCGCTGGGCTACCCATGGCGAGCCCAATGACATCAACGCACACCCCCATGTCAGCGAGGACGGGCGAATCGCGCTGGTGCACAACGGCATCATCGAAAACTATATGGAGATCAAGCAGCAGCTTCTGCGCCACGGCGTGAAGTTCAAGTCAGAAACGGACACGGAAGTAGTGGCCCAGCTTTTGGAGTTCCATTACCGGGAATGCCATAATATGCTGGAGGCCGTGGGCCGTGTGCTGCGGCGCATTGAGGGCTCCTACGCTTTCGGCATCATCTGTGCCGACTATCCCAATGCTCTTATCGCCGCCCGTAAGGACAGCCCGCTTATCATCGGCTGCGGCGAGGGGGAAAATTTCATCGCCTCCGATGTAACGGCGGTCATCGGGCATACCCGGGACGTTATTTACATGGAGGATGGGGAGATCGCAGTCCTGACAGCGGAGGGTGTGAGCCTGTTCAACGATGAGATGGAGCCCATTGAAAAGCCCCACAGCCATGTGGACTGGGATGTGTCCGCCGCAGAAAAGGGCGGCTATCCCCACTTCATGCTCAAGGAGATTTTTGAGCAGCCGGAGGCTATCCGCAAAACAGTCTCGCCCCGCATCCGGGACGGACGGGTGGTGCTGGATGACCTGCACCTGACAGCGGACTATGTACGCAGCATTAGCCGTATTTTCGTCGTGGCCTGCGGCTCCAGCTACCATGTGGGCATGGTCAGCAAGTATAACTGGGAGCGCCTGCTCCGCCGCCCAGTGGAGGTGTGCCTCGCCTCGGAGTTCCGCTACTGCGATCCGCTGGTGGACGATCACTCTCTGGTGATTTTCATCAGCCAGTCCGGCGAAACGCTGGATACCATGGCCGCCCTGCGGGAGGCCAAGCGCCTTGGCGGCCGGACGCTGGCCGTTGTGAACGTGGTGGGTTCCTCCATCGCCCGTGAGGCGGACAATGTGCTCTATACATGGGCGGGGCCGGAGATCGCCGTGGCTACCACAAAGGCATATTCCACGCAGCTGGCCCTGATGGACATGATCGCTCTTTATCTCGGTGACCTGCTGGGAACGGTCTCCCGTGAGGAATATACGGCCATCCTGCATGAGCTGGAAACTCTGCCGGAAAAGCTGCAAACCGTATTGGACAGCACGGAGGATGTGAAGTATTTCGCCTCCCGGTACTTTAATCATAATTCCATTTTCTTCATCGGCCGGAATCTGGATTACGCCATGGGCTTGGAGGGCTCTCTGAAGCTCAAGGAGATCAGCTATATCCACTCCGAGGCATACGCCTCCGGTGAGCTGAAGCACGGCACCATTTCCCTCATTGAGCCGGGAACGCTGGTCATCGCGCTGGGGACCTACGCGCCGCTTTTCGATAAGGCCATGAGCAACGTGGTGGAGGTCAAGGCCCGGGGGGCCGAGGTGCTGGCGCTGACCACGGAGCCGTTCCGTGAGAAAATGGAGCGCACCGCTGATGCTACGGTGGCAGTGCCCGCGGCGCACGCGGTAGTGCAGCCGTCTTTGGGCGTAGTGCCGCTGCAGCTCTTCGCCTATTATGTGGCCCTCCAGCGCGGCTGCGACATTGATAAGCCCCGGAACCTTGCCAAGAGCGTCACGGTGGAATAACGCTGCGATTTTCGAAATGAGCGCAGCCGCGCTGACGCGCCGCCGCTGCGGCGTACAAGTATTTTGCGCTTTCGGCGCAAAATCTTGAAATCGACCGAATTCATTTCGGGCGATTTGAGTAAAATCACAGGGTTCCCGCAAAAGCGATGCTTTTGCGGGATGGCTGCGACATTGATAAGCCCCGGAACCTTGCCAAGAGCGTCACGGTGGAATAACGCTGCGATTTTCGAAATGAGCGCAGCCGCGCTGTAACCAAACTTTTCCTGTATAAATTGCGCCGCCTGCCTTGACCGCTCCTTTCCTTTTTGGTATGATTGCCCTGTAGGGCGACATAACACCACAGCTCGCCATGAGCTGTGGTGTTTTTTTGAGAGAGACCGTCGAAGTATGACGGAAAAAGGAGCGATTATGAAAAAGAAGATTGGAGGCTGGCTGGCGGCGGCTTTGCTGGCCGTGGGCTGCACGGCCATGACCGCGTCGGCCTTTACCGATACAACAGGGCATTGGGCGGAGGAGTCCATCAACAAATGGTCCGGGGAGTACGGCATCATTCAGGGCTATGATGACGGTACGTTCCGCCCGGATAATTCCATTACGCGGGGTGCGTTTGCTGGGATTCTGGACCGCTTTCTCCATTTTCAGGAGGTCTCCCCGGCAGATACGTTTTCCGATACGCCGGGTACCTACTGGGAGGATGCTATTTTAAAGCTCCACGCTGCCGGTGTGTATCTGGGCAATGAGGGTAAGGCACTGTCTAACAGTACCATCACCCGCCAGCAGGCGGTGGCGATGATCGGGCGGGCGTTCCGCATTGCGCCGGAGACCGTTTCGCTCAGCTATGAGGATGCGGCACAGGTTGCGGAGTATGCGGCCCCCTATGTTTCGGAATTTACGGCCCGGGGCTATATCACGGATTCTGCCAATGGCCGCTTCCGGCCGACAGAGCCTATCACCCGGGCGGAAATCGTCAACATCCTTGGAAACATGGTCAATACGCTGGTGAAGGATACGGTGGAATGGACAGGTACGGCTCGGGGCAGCCTTTTGGTCAGCTCCACAGAGGGGGCTGTACTGAACCGGGCGGAGATAGACGGAGATTTGCTGGTGGCGCCGGGCGTCAGAGGCAAGGTAACGCTGATTGACTGCACGGTTTACGGAGAGATTCGCAATTTCGGCACGGCGGAGGTCATTTTTGAGAGCGGCACGGCAGAGCCGGATACGCCCACAGAGCCGGAGAAGCCGGCCATTCAGCCCTCGGAGGTCTATACGCCCGGCACGCTGCTGGGCCGCACCATCACCTATGGCGGAAAGGAAGTGCCGCTTTACTGTGACCGGTCTCTGAACACCTTTGCGGACTTAAATTTTGCGTGGTCTCTTGACAAGCCGGACCGCTTGGAGTATCTGGGTGATGAGTTCCGCACTCGCTACGGCGTGGACATTTCCTCCTATCAGGGCACGGTGGACTGGAATGCTGTAGCCAATGACAATATTGACTTTGCCATGATTCGGGTGGGCTACCGTGGCTACGGCACAGGCAGCCTGAATACCGACAGCCGCTATGAGGAAAACATTCGCGGCGCTTTGGACGCGGGGCTGGAAACGGGCGTGTACTTTTTCGCGCAGGCTATTACCGTTGAGGAGGCTATCGAGGAGGCGGATTACGTCATCAGTCTGCTGGAGGGCCTGGACATCGACGGGCCGGTGGCCTATGACTGGGAAATGCACGATTCCACCTACCGTGTCTACGGTACGTCTCCAGAGATGGCCACGGCCTGTGCGGTGGCGTTCTGCGAGCGGGTCAAGGCGGCGGGCTATACGCCGATGGTCTATGCGGGCTCGTATGTTACTTACATGAAGTACGATCAGGGGGCGCTGGCGGATTATATCAGTTGGTACCCGGAGTATAAGGGCAGCTCCTCCGAGCGGCTGTGCCCGACGTTGGCTTACCACATGGATTACTGGCAGTTCTCCAGCAGTTGCACGGTAGCCGGCATCAACGGCCGGGTGGATATGAATTTGCAGTTTATCCGCAGATAATTGGTGTGCAGGCGGACAATGGGCCACACGGTCAATCAAAGTAAAAGGAAGCCGGCTTGCAATGCAAGCCGGCTTCCTTTTGTTGTGGAATGGCATCCATATGAAGCGGCTGCCACAGAGCAGAAAAACTGTGCGGCTGCCGCTTTTGGCAGGACTCATCGGCGTAATCCATCTCGGAAAACCTGTGAAGGAAGTAGAGTAAATGTTCCTTTTTTAGCCCCAGATCCTCCTTCAGTTTGGCGGCAGCCAGTGCGTTCTTAAGTTCCTGCCGCTGACCGTCCAGTTCGTCCATGCGCTGTTTGGTAGCCTCGTTAAAGATATCAACCTCTATATATAATCATATTTGGAGATTCAAGTCTATTAGTTTTTGCAGCAGACATTTTAGGTGATATTGCAAGTGGCTTAACTGGAAGTAAGATTGCAAAATACTGTGTAGGATATTCAATAGAATACAATATTAAAATTCCTTATGCTACTTATCCTTTTCCTAAAAATGTTCCTAACAAGCGAACTGCTCTGTTGGAAAACTTAAAGTGTTTCAGCGATGTTCAACGCACCCATATTATTAAAGAATTATGTAAACTTCCCGAGGTGGAAGACAATCCCCAAGTCGAAATCTTAAAAAAGAAATTATCGGAGCGAACAGGGAGCACCACAAAAAATTCTGTAGATGCTAAGATTATCGCAAAAACACAACATTGGCTCGCCTCATATCCTCGAGCTCTCAAATCGTATAAGCAAGCTATCGAAAAATTTGAAAATGTTTCACCGAATAGTATCTACAATCAATACAAACGAATTGTAGCATCCATTGGACTACCTCAAGCGCGCTTTCACGATTTACGTCACAGCTATGCTGTTGCTGCGATTCAATCAGGGGATGATATTAAGACCGTACAAGGCAATCTGGGTCATGCAACTGCTTCCTTCACCTTAGATGTCTACGGGCACGTCACAGACCAAATGAAGCAAAACAGCGCAGCGAGGATGGAAAAGTTTATAGAAAAAGTGTCTGGCGAATAACCTTCGCCAGACATCTTTTTTGCTGAAACTTTACCACCCGAACAAGCGTAAATTCGCTTCTCGGAAGCTGTAAAGGGAAAACTAAAGGGAAAACCCATCGAAAACAAGTATGAAGAAAGCCTGTAACCATTGCGGTTACAGGCTTTTTCTGTGTCATAACGCAACACTATAGATTTTTTGAAATTTGCTTTAAAAAAACGTCGTATGACAGCAAGAAAAACTTGATGCACAGAACTCACTTGTCTTTTGATTCTTCAGTTGTGTCAGAGACTGCGCCTTCCAGCAGATCTGTCACAACTTGATTAAGCTGTGCGGCGTTCTTCGGGGAGATGACCGGTGTGTCTGACTGAGACTCAATGTCTTTTCTGGTTCGCCCGGCAACCTGGCCACCTGCTTTGGCAACTGCCAGATTCTCTTGGAAGGTCGTTGGTTTGCAATCTCTTGAAAACTGAGTGGTAGTGGCCTCCGCCAGCATATTCAGTACCAGTTCCAGCGTAGTCATGTTATCACGAAGGTTTTCCTTTTTCAAGCCCTTCAGATTTTTGTACTGCCAGGTGGACATGCCAGACCAGGCTCGGGAAATCTCGTCCGTGAGGATGGCGTACTCTACGCCTTTCTGCACACCGCGGGCATCCCATTCATCCGTCAGTTCTTTACGGACCTGGATAGCCTGCAGCCGCTGATTGATCCACTCACGGCTGTAACCCTTCTTGAGATAGGTTTCCAGAGCGCGGTCAATGGTCAGCTCTGGGTCGATGGTCTCCTCGATACGCTCTCGACCGACCTGTGCCAGCCACAACTTGAACGGTTCTGCCTTCGGGGAAGGAATAGACTGGATGATTCGGAGAAGCTGCTCGGTATCGGCTACATCAGTCAATCGTTTTTTGCCATCCGAAGCGGTCATTTTCAACTGGTTACAAGCTGTAACCGTTTCATTTCCCTCATCCTTCAGGCGTTTCTTCGTTACCTTCCAGTAGTTACGAGCTGCCTGATAATCTGGCTGATCAGTCAGCACAGCTACCACATCAACGACGGAAAAGTACCATTCTTCCTTTTCCTCATCCCATGCGGTTCGAATACGCTTGTCTTCGAACAGTTGGATATTATCGTTTTGTGCCATTTGAATCACCTCGTTCTGTCATGAATTCTTTCAAAAGTCCTTGGCAGCCATCCAGCACATCCTGCCAGGTCGCCTCGAAGTCCTCGGTGTACCATGGGTCTGCCACATTGCCGGGATGGGCGGTGTGATCCATCAGGAGGGACATCTTGCCGACATAGTCGCCGCCGCAGATACGGTACATATCCCTGAGGTTGGCCTGGTCCATGCCGATCAGGAGATCGTATTCGTCGTAATCCCGATTTGTCAACTGCCGTGCGGCATGGCCTTCGCAGGAGATCCCATGCTCGGCCAGCTTGCGCCGTGCCGGAGGATAGACTGGGTTGCCGATCTCCTCCCGACTGGTAGCCGCTGATTCGATATGAAATTGCGATGCCAGTCCCGCCTTTTTTACCAAGTCCTTCATCACGAACTCGGCCATGGGGCTGCGGCAGATATTTCCATGACAGATAAACAGGATCCTCTTCATACTGCGTTCTCTCCGAAATCTCATCGTTGCCCTCATTATACCACACATCGACCTTTTCGTCGAGAACACTTTCCAGATACGCAGAATCCTCGATCATTCGCAGAAGCTCCGCCTTGGATAGATTCCGTGCTGTAGCCTGCCGGATGTACCAGCGGCGCTCCTCTGCGGGCAGCTCTGCCTCCATGATCACAACGTTCTGTGTCCGATTCAAGTGAAGCGCTTCGCCAAGCAGTTCCGGCGTGCCGCTGTACAACTGCCAGAAATCCCGCATCCGGCGCACATTGCGCGGAGAGAAGCCGGTCATATCCGGGTATTGTTCTTTTATGAACTCCGCAGCAGATACCGCTGCACCCTTTTCCGAGTGGGCACAGACGGCCTTGCCGATTTCGCAGTACAGCTCCATCTGCGGTAGATCTGCTTTCATGACAGATTCCAGTGTGGCAAACATTGTGCTGTAGTCCACAGCCTTTCGGATATTCATAGTTTCTCCTTTCCGGCGCACAGCGCCTGATTCAACGCTCAAGGCAGAGAAAAACACGGTAACATCGCCGTGTTTTTCTCTGCCTTGACCTGTTTCAGATAACTTGTACGATCTGCTCCCAGAGCAGTATGTGCTTTTCATCAATGGCCCGGTTGTCGTGGTAATGGCCGAACAGCCAGTAGTGATAATGTGCTCTCTCCTTGACCTCCTGCAGGAAATCTGTGAGCGGGTCTGCCTCATTGTGGCGGTTTTCCATGAGAGCAATGCTGGTGGGAGCGCAGTGCGTGATAACATAGTCCACCGCCCAATCGACCTTGGCCAGATTTTTCCGTGCTTCAGCGTACTCCTCCTCAGAAGGCATCTCCTGCGCCCACCACGAAATGTGATTGATGCGATACCTCGCTCGGGGCTTTCTCTGCAGCATCAGGAGCTTTCGCTCAAAATCCGGAGCACCCGGTTCCAGAATGCCGTCCTCCGTATCATGGCTTTTTGCTCCGCCCATGGTGAAGAAGTGATAGCCTTCCAGCTCGAAGACCTGTCCACGCATCAGGTGCAGGACATGAGAGCGAATGCGGTGTACCTTGCCGCCGTGCCAGTCTTTCACCGGATATCGTTCCAGTGCGTCGTAGTTCTCATGATTCCCGCAGATGAAGGCCAGCGTGAACGGAAGACTTTCCAGCCAGTCCAATGCAGCCTCGTCACGGCCGTCTCCAAACCACACACCACCAAAGTCTCCGGCACAAATCACGATGTCCCGCTTTGTCATTTGTGCCTGCTCCGGGAAATATTTCGGCTTGAAGCGTTCAAAGTTTCCGTGGCAATCACCGGTTACAAAAATCATCTTTCCACCTTCTTTCAGTACATAATTTTCTGGCAAATCTCAATGCCACCCTTCAGGGTGACTGCGACCTCATCCTTGGATAGGATTTTTACTGTCTCCACCAGTTGGCGAACGGCGCTCTCGTCCCACTCTGTAATGTGGGGCGATGCGTTTTCCAATGTCTGTGCGGCATCCATGATGCGCTGATTGGCTTTTGCCTGTTCGTTGTTATTCGTGAGGATCACGGACCGTTTTTCCTTCAGGAAAGTCTGCTCGTCCAGTATTTCTTTGAACTGACCGCCATAGGCGGCAGGATCATCCGTGGCCTTTTCCAGCAGTGTTTGGAACTGCTGCTCCAGCACCCTCAGCCTGCATTCAATATCTCCAAGGCTCATTGTGCCACCAGGGAATGGGATGAGCTCTGTTTCCATTGCAGCTGTGATCTGCCGAATCAAGCTATTCTTGTCAGCCATGGCTGTATTCAGGACTGCGAGGATCGCTTGCTGGAGTGGTGCTTCATCCAGTGTGGGCGAATTGTGGCAGTATTTCTTACCGTAGTCCAATCGGCTCACACAGCGCCATACGACTCGTTTTTCCCCGTTTCGTGTCCATGTGCAGCGGCGATACAGGGTCCCGCACTCACCGCAGACCAACCGCTCCGAGAGCGCATACTTGCTGGCGTAGGAGGCCATCCCCGTGACTGCGTTCTTGGAGGGGCTCTTTGCTGCATTCCGCCGTGCCATCTCCGCCTGTACGGCATCATACTTTTCACGGCTGACAATGCCCTCATGGTGATTTTCAATGAGGTACATGGGAAGTTGGCCTGTATTCTTGATAGCCTTGCGGTTGATAAAGTCCTGCCGGAAGGTCTTCTGCATCAGCACATCACCGCAGTATTTTTCATTCTGCAGGATGCTTCGGATGCGTGAGATGGTCCACTCCGGAGAATCCTCGGAGCACTTGACGCCTTGCTGTTCCAGTTCCTCTTTGATCATCCGCAGGCTGGCTCCGGTGAGATAGCGCTCATAGATCCATCGGACGATTTCGGCCTGTTCCGGAATGATCTCCGGCTGACCATCCTCACCTTTGCGGTAGCCATACAGCTTTTTATATTGGATGCTGACCTTTCCGGCTTCCATGGCACGGCGTTTACCCCATGTGACATTCGCGGAGATAGATTCACTTTCAGACTGGGCGAAGGCACCGGAGAGGGTGATTCGCAGCTCACTGTCCTCCTCCAGAGAATTGATGTTTTCCTTCTCGAAGATGACTGCGATGCCAAGTTGTTTGAGCGCCCGGATATAGTAGAGGCAGTCCACCGTATTGCGGGAGAAGCGGGAGACCGATTTGGTCAGGATGACATCGATTTTCTTCTGGCGGCAGTGCCGGATCATCCGCATGAAGTCCTCACGCTTCTTGGCTGAGGTACCGGTGATGCCCTTGTCTGCAAAGATTCCGGCCATTGTCCATGCGGTGTTGGACATGATTTTATCGGTATAGTACTCTTTTTGCACCTCATAGCTGTTTGCCTGATCCTCCTCTTTAGTAGAAACTCGGCAGTAAGCTGCCACCCGGAGCTGTCTGCGGGCTTCTGCCTGACGGGTGGCTTCCGGCTTGGCAGGGATCTTAATTACTCTTGGGGCATCCTCGTTCATTGCAGGTCGCTCCTTTCTATGACTTGCCCATTTTTTAATCGCAGTTTGACATTTTGGCGGGTCACCAGCACCTCGGACACGGTGCTTTTCAGAAGATCAGCGTTCAGTTCCGCCGCGCATTCGAATGCTGAGAAGAGGCGCCGGAGGCGATTTGTTTCATATTCTTCATCCCCCAGCGCAGCATATTGCTCCGACGCAAGCCGGAGGATCAGCACTTTGGCGTTATCCTCGTCGATTGGCTGCTGCTCCAGAGCATTATCCAGCGCCTCCTGCGTTTTGGAATATGTGACTGGCGTAGGACTGCGCCGATGCTGTATGTGGTCCGGGTAATTAGCGAGACCATTGAGCAGGTAGGTGACACTTTGTTCCACCCGCTCAGATGGTGGTGCACCGCAGAGCCTACGCAGCACCTTTTGGGCTTCTGTCTTTTTCGGAAGTTGGGGCTTGTTTGAGCGTTTTTCATTTGCTGCGATGAACTGTTCCTTATCTATGAGCTTGGGATATTCTTTTTCTCCGGTGTAGCGTGTGTCTGCCAGAATACGGGCGACCATATTTTTGTTCCAGAGCCGTCCCTCGTCGTATGGGATATCTTGCTGGCGAAGCGACTCCGTCAACTCATTCAAGGATTCTCCTGCAATATATCGGAGGAAAATCTCCTGCACAAGTTTCGCCTCTGATTCCTGTATGACGATCTTACCCAGAGCCATCTTGTAGCCGAAGGGCTGCTTCCGGTTTCCCATCACCGCACCGTCCTCTCTATGGACTCCCGCAGCTCCAGCCCATTTTTCAGGCAGAAGCGGACGGAGTCATTACTCTCTATGATAATTTTCTCAACGAGTTCACCAAACAGTTCCGCGTCAAAGCTGTCGAGGAATTCCGGCCCACCTTCCAAGAGGTCTATTAAGTCTTGCGTTTGCAGGGCGGTCATGTCGCTCTCGGCATCCATCAGCTTTTCTTTTTCCAGCTTGGCCTGCCGGAGCTGTTTGGTCAGCTCATTGGTTTTGGCTATAAAAATGTCAGGATCAACAAGGCCCTGCTGCTTGAGGAAGGCCAATGTCTGATTCTGACTGGATAGATCTGATATTCTTTTATTCAGGGCAACGATGTCAGGACTCCAGAGCATCTTGCGATTGCGAATCAGCCGGAGGTTTGTAAGCATCTGTTCCAGAATGGGGATGCTCTGATGCTTCAGCTTGTAGTACAGACGGCAGAAAGCTCCGTAGAGGCTTTCCTCTGCGACGGGTGCAATCGGGCAGTCATTCACGGATGTATCATGTTTTCTACAGCACCAATACGCCGAGGATACTTGTTCTTTTCTGCGATAAGAGCTGCCGCAGTGACCGCATGATATTTTCTGGGATAGTGGATATGGTTCACGCCGGAGCTTCTTCCCGTAAGTGGATTTCCGTTTCTGCGCCAATTGCTGTGCCTGCTCAAAGGCTTCTTTTGAGATAATTGGAGGATGAGTCCCCATCGCATAAAACTGTTCATACTCCCCAGTATTTTTATACCTGGTTGCGGGAAGTGTATGGCTGGTATATGTTTTCTGCCACAATGAATCGCCTGTGTTTTTCTCATTTGTGAGAATGTATCGAACAGCCGCCGCATACCATTGTTTTTGCTGACCGCTGGGAACGCCTTCTTCGTTAAGCCTCTTTGCAATTTCGGTTTTGTTCACTCCGCTCAAATACCACTGAAATATACGGCTGACTATCAGTGCAGCTTCGGGGTCTATCACGATTTTCTTGCCGTCGAGCCTGTATCCGTATGCCATGGAGGAGGGGAGAAATGTTCCGCTCTCCATCCTGCGCTGATAGCTCCATCGCATATTACCTGAGATGGACTCGCTCTCTTTTTGGGCGAAGGCAGCGTAGATGGCGGTGATGAGTTCGCTGCTCACATTGACAGTATCGATACCTTCACGCTCGAATCGGACATTGACACCCAGTTCCTTTAGCTCACGGATGTTCTGGAGGCAGTCCTTGGTGTTACGGGCAAAGCGTGAGATAGACTTGACAAGGATCTGGTCGATCAGGCCGCGGCGGCAGTCCGCCATCATTCGCTGGAAGTCATCCCTCTTGGCCACCGAAGTTCCTGTGATTCCCTCGTCCGCATAGATGTCAACCATGCGCCATTCGGCCTTGCCAGAGATCAGCTCCGTGTAGTAGCGGTTCTGAGCGGCAAAGGAATTGAGTTGATCCTCGGAGTCTGAGCTGACACGAGTGTAGGCAGCGACCCGCAGCTGCACATTTTGAGGCCGCTCCGCAGGCTCGATTTTTATAACACGAGGCCGCTTTTCTGCCAGGGCTGTTGTTCCGTCTACCAGTCGCTTTTTATCCATGTACGCTCACCTCCTTTTTTGCAACACAAACACTACCACAACAGCGTCCGAATAGCTACTGAAAGATGAAGAAAATCAGAGAAAAAACATGACTTCAACACCGTTATCCGCAGCGATCCGTGCGGCAATTTTTCTCAGTTCTTTTTCGGTGAAAATACCGCATTCCCGGAGTTTTCTGAGCAGGATCACGATTCCATAGAAGTTGATATTAGGGTTCATAATTGCGCTCCTCCTTGTATCTGACCATCTCTGCGGCACAAGCATGGGAACCGTCCGAAGAAGGAATCAAGGGGAGGCGATAGTTGGACCGACGAACAAAGGAGAAAGGAATCGAATGCAAAAATATAGGAGGGGGTAGACAGTTCCCATGCTTCTGCCGCAAGAGTGTGGTCGCTCCGGCAACGGAAGCAGATGCCCCCATCACCGGAGCGGCCAGAACTTTACGGTTTTGTTTGCCTGTATTCGACACTACTTCCCCAGGCAGGGCGGCAACTTGAACTGTGCGGGCGCACATCACGGGACTCTCACCCCTCCGAGGATCTCTCGAAGCTGCGTACAGGAGTATCATTATGGGCTGACGGGATCATGGCGGGGACAGCTTGCCAAGGCTGCCTTGGCCTGAGTGGGTATCGCTCTGCACCTTACTTGGCCGTCCTTTGATGCGGAGTTTCTCCGCACAGGTGGTCTTCGCGCACTCGGCCTGACGCTGGCTCCGCCAGCTAATGTATTCAAGTTGCCGGATATGACCTGGGCGGTATTTTTCAAGGAGCAAAGCCGCTGATTTATCAGCAGCGGGGGGAGGTTCAAAGCCCTCTCACTCTATTAGCCGTTGAAAACACCGTTTGCACCAAACTTTTTTGTCATCTCAGCATCTTTTTCAATTTCTGTAAGATACGGATCTTCCGATTGTGGATCGTCATTCGATGGACGCCCATCATTTCTTCCAGCTCACGCTCTGAGCGCTCGTCGAAAAACAGTGCATGGATCAGAACTCTTTCTTCTTCGCTCAACTGATCCAGTGCGGCCCGCAAACGGCATAAATCGTCTTTCTTGATCATGGCATCCTCGATACCTTCAGCATCGTCCGCAAACTGGCACTTTGCAGAATATACGAGTCGCTCCAGCGAATCCTCTTTACTGGGAACATAACTCTCCGCACCATTCTCGGCATTTTTCCTGCGCTGTTCGCTTTTCAGATCCACCTCCATGTATTTCATCTTGCGGTCGCTTTTCTTTAAGACTTCCAACACATCCGGGCGCTCTTTTAAGCAGGGATATATCTTCAAATAATCAACCCGATATGGGTCATTGTGATACGACATTTTCTGTCCTCCGTTTTTCGAGATTTGGTGGTGAAGCAAATCTCGAAAACGGAGGGCCACGGCAGCGTGGCAAAGGAGCCCCAAAATGCAAAAAAGCTCCCGGAGCGCAATGGCTCCGGGAGCAGGACGCAATATTAGAATGATGGGCTGTCTGCGGCGCAGGAGGGCCGTACAGATCCGTACACAAGGGGCGCAAACCGGCCTTGTGGTGACCAACGGCGTAATATCGTCTCCTGTACAGCAAAAAAATCACCCGCCCGCATCATCTATCGGACGCATCCGATAACCAATGATAACGGGCGGGCAACCTCAACCGTGACCTGCTGGACAACCTGCTGTATGACTTTTCTATGACCCCAGCTGCAACCTACTGCGCAGCCTCCTGTACGACCTCCTCCGTAACCTCTGGAGCAACCTACTGCGTAACCTCTGCTACAACCTCCGGAGCGACATTAAGCAGCTCTCATTTTATGTGCAAATACTTCTTGATGACCTCGGCATGCTCTAACGCCAGATAGGGCTTTGCCGCCGTATAGTAGGTCTGCGCCATAGAGAGATTTCCTTGGAATCCCATGGCGAGGATCGCATACATGTTCAGTTCGCTATCCTTTGGATCGAAGCGCAGAGCATCAATGGCCGTCTTTTGCGCCAGAATATAATCCTTGCACTCCATCTTCAGGCGGACATATCCCTTGGTGATCTGCAGGTACAGGGACTGATAGTACATGGACAACTGCATCAGCCACAGCTCATGTTCACATCTTGGGAGTAACTGTCCTTTATACATATCGACTGCGCTGTGGTAGAGGGAATGCCGCATATCCGGGTTTTCTTCTGTTTTCAACTGAATGCAGGCATCCTCAAAGCGGTCGAAATCCGTATGGATATTGAAGTTGGGATTGATCTGGAATGTACCATTCTTCCCGATGACCAGCTTGTCGAGCCCGATGACGGAAAGAGTACGCCGCAGGCGGTAAACGATATTATTGACGACCTTATATGGCGGATTGAGTTCGTCGTATGGACAGATGATCTCTGCCAGTGTGTCAACAGTGAAATTCTTTTTGTGGTTCAGAATGAGATATGCCAGAAGCAGGTAGCACTAATCCGCTTTAATATCTTCTCCGGTCAATGTCCCTTTGGAGCTGATGATCTCCATGCCGCCAAAGAAATTGATATGGATGTCTTCCGGATTGTATTTGGAGGCTTTTGTTGCTGCCAACAGGGACTGCTGCTGTTTGATTTCGTTGAGTTCCACAACCACTGCATAGGAAGCGATGAATAGGAAAACCGGGTCATCCGTGTAGCGGGTCGGATCGTCCACGGCAATGAATCCCTGATAATTCGTTTGGAGAATGGTGCCGCCAGCAGTGTAGTCACCCCATACTCCCGAAAGAAGGCTGCCTCATCTGGATAGACTTTCTCTAATCTCTGCAAGTCAGAAATCACGACCGGTTTATTGGCCCGAAGTGCTTTCCTCCATCTTGGGAACTTCTCCATGGGCAGGCACTGGAGCATATTCCTTTGCGCCGGCACACCATCTTTGCACCATTCGTAGGTAATGACGCCGATTCCCAGATCCCAGTCAGCTTCCACCACAGAGGCTCTTGATGCGCCATAAAACTCAGCTGCACCTTTCAGAAGGCCACTTATGATAGCTTCTGAATCCTCGGTGTTTCGCAGACTGGCCTCCAACACGCTCATTCCACGATGAAACGCACTGCATTCAACAAGCGGTGTGGTTTCCTGCATGATTTCGCTGCTCATGAATATGCCCCCTTTGATTTGTAAAAAATGCAGAGACTGTCCAATGTAACTCGGGCAGCCTCTGCTGTGAGCCGCACAGTATGGCTGAGCGGTTATGTACTATACGATTGTCTTGATGAATGCGGCAAGTGCCTCGCGCTGATCCTCCTTGAGAGCCGCAACACTATTATCTAATTCACTCTTGGCGTTAGGTGAATTTGCTGTATCATTCTCCGTAAAGAACTGCGCCAGTGTAATCCCGCAAGCGTCACAAATCGCATTTACCGTTGGCAGGGATGGTTGATTATTTCTCTTGAAGATATTGCTGATCGTTGTCTGCGACAGGCCGGATTCCTGCGCTAATCGATAAATAGTCCATCCACGCTCGGCCATCAGCTGCCGGATTCGGTTTTGTGCATTGAACATATATACCACCTACTATGTCATTAGTTTACACCTCATTTGATTATCCTTGTAGAACTCATCAGTATGGTATATGGAAATCAAATGATGTGTATTTTGTGGTGATATACTATGCAATTCCGGCGTATTACCCAGAGTTAGAACTGCAAATTGTTTTTCTCTCAGGTTTCAATGCAAATCACCTCTATAAAGCAAAATCCCGCAAGGCATGGATTATACACCGATGCCTTGCGGTTTCTCTGTACTTACAAATATGTTATTTCAGGGAATGGTCACTCACGGGTCAGCCGACGAATATTGCCGATGATGAGCATTAAGTCATCGTCATTCAGCTTTCACAATTCTTCAATGGCCGTTTGCAGGAGTGCGGGATTTTCTTCGGATTCATCGAAGAATTGGCTTGGTGTAATATCAAAATAGTTACAGATTTGAAGAAACTCTGCCATAGGTGGCAACGATTTGCCAGAGGATATGTTATAAACATAGCTTCTGCTATGCCCAAGATCATAACTCATTTGATATTCAGAGACACCCTTTTTTAATCTCAGCTGAGTAATTCGATCACGCACGAATTGTGTGTCCATATGATATTCACCACCTATCTTATGATTATTTTAGGTGATGACCGAAGAAAAATAACCCACGATTTTACGCCGTTTGCCTTGAAGACATACAGGAGTTTATGCTATAATACAGAAAATTATGTTTTTTGCTCTGCGGTTCAAGTCATTTATCGAATTGCGTTTGTTTATAGCGTATCAAAAATGTTTTAACCCGCATTGCATTGCAACAAAAAAACGAGTGCCACGGGCACTCGTTCAGGCGTCGCTTCTTTTCGTAAAGTATCTAACTTGAGGATAGCTCACATGTTGCTTTCGACTCCGACTATCAGCCAACATCTACATGAGGATAGAAATTACAGCGGCTTCTTAAAAATCCATATTGATTTTTCTGTCCGACGTGCTATAATCGGCATATACCGAAAACGAAGGGGGCGCGTCCATGCCAAGACCGCCACGGTGCCGTCGGATTTGTGGCGCACCGCAAGTTGATACCTTCTGCCCCAACGGGTGCGAGGATGCCGAGCCGATCCTGCTGACGCTGGACGAGTACGAGGTCATTCGGCTGGTTGACCTGGAGCAGCAAACCCACGAGCAATGTGCCGCGCAAATGGATATTTCCCGCTCTACCGTGCAGGAGATTTACGAAAGCGCACGGCGCAAGATCGCAGCGTGTCTTGTCCACGGGAAACCGCTGCACATCACCGGGGGAAACTACCGCATCTGCGGAGGACAGGAGGCAGCCCACTGCGGCCGCTGTTGCCGGATGCAGAGAGCCAACATGGAAAAATCAGGCAAAACTTGCAAAGGAGATTCCATTATGAAAATTGCAGTTACCTATGAAAACGGTCAAATCTTTCAGCATTTCGGCCACACCGAACAGTTCAAGCTTTATGAAGCTGCGGACGGCAAAATCGTTCATGCGGAAGTCGTTGACACCAACGGCAGCGGTCACGGCGCACTGGCAGGCTTCCTGATGCAGAACGGCGTGGACACTTTGATTTGCGGAGGCATCGGCGGCGGTGCGCAGGCGGCTCTGGCCGAAGCGGGCATCAAGCTCTACGGCGGTGTCAGCGGAGACGCTGATGCGGCGGTGAGCGCATTGCTCAACGGAAATCTGGGCTACGACCCCAATGTTCACTGTGACCACCATGACCATGAGCACGGCGAGGATGGGCACACCTGCGGTGACCACGGATGCGGCAAGCATAGCTGCCATTGATATGGAACGCACACTGACACAACTTCCGTTCTGGTCATCCTTGACCGAACAGGAGCAAGAAACGCTGCGCCGAAGCGCCTTTGTCCGTCATTATGAAAAGGGCGCATTTGTTCACAGCAGCGACAATGAATGTCTCGGAATGATGTTCGTCCTTTCCGGCGAGATCCGCACCTATCTTCTCTCCGAGGAAGGGCGAGAAGTCACATTGTTCCGGCTGTATCCGGGTGAGCTGTGCGTGCTTTCTGCCTCTTGTGTGATCAGTCAGATCACCTTTGATACGCAAATGACCGCCGGAATGGATATGGACGTTCTGATTATCCCCGCAAATATCATTGCTGCACTCAAGGAGAAAAATCTATATGTCCGCTGCTTCCTCTATGAGTTGGCAACGAAACGGTTTTCTGATGTGATGTGGGCGATGCAGCAGATCATGTTCAAGGGATTGGATCGGCGGCTGGCAGAATTTCTTCTTGCCGAAGCGGAGCGTACCGGCTCCGACACGATACGTATGACCCATGAGCAGATCGCCCAGCACATCAGCTCGGCGCGGGAGGCAGTGGCACGAATGCTCAAAAACTTCTCAGAGGACGGGCTGGTGGAGTTGAAGCGCGGCGCGATCACGCTGCGGGATAAGAACAGACTAAATCGCCTAAAATAAAAAGAAATGTGACCTTGTCACAGAAAGAAATCATAAATTTGGTACAATAAAAGCAGAAAAGCTGAAAGGAGCGTCGACCATGAAAGAAACAAAATACGCAGGTACTCAAACCGAAAAAAACCTGATGGCCGCCTTTGCCGGTGAGTCCGAGGCACGCAACAAGTACACCTATTTTGCATCCAAGGCCAAGAAGGAAGGCTACGAGCAGATTGCGGCGTTGTTCCTCAAGACCGCCGAGAACGAAAAGGAGCACGCGAAGCTCTGGTTCAAAGAGCTGAACGGCATTGGTGACACCGCCGAAAACCTTCTCTCCGCCGCTGAGGGCGAGAACTACGAGTGGACGGATATGTACGACGGCTTTGCCAAAACCGCCGACGAGGAAGGTTTCCATGAGCTGGCCCAGCGTTTCCGCCTGGTAGCCGCCATTGAAAAGCACCATGAGGAGCGCTACCGTGCCCTGCTGCACAATGTGGAGACGGCGGAGGTCTTTGCCAAGAGCGAGGTCAAGGTGTGGGAGTGCCGCAACTGCGGTCATATCGTGATCGGTGAGAAGGCGCCGGAGGTCTGCCCGACCTGCAACCATCCCCAGAGCTACTTTGAAATTCACGCGGAAAACTATTAAAGAGAAAAGGAGAACGAATCATGGAGCAGAAGTTTTACATTTGCAAGCATTGCGGCAATATCATTGCCAAGGTCAAGGACACGGGCGTTCCCGTCATCTGTTGCGGTGAGCCGATGAGCGAGATCGTCCCCGGCACCACCGACGCGGCTGTTGAAAAGCACGTCCCCGTCTGGACGGTGGAAAACGGCGTCGTCCATGTCAAGGTCGGCTCCGTGGAGCATCCCATGCTGCCGGAGCACTACATCGAGTGGGTCTCTCTCCACACCAAGCAGGGCAATCAGCGTAAGGAGCTGCACCCCGGCGAGAAGCCCGAGGTCTGCTTCGCTCTCTGCGAGGGCGACGAAGTCGAGGCGGTCTACGCCTACTGCAACCTCCACAGTCTGTGGAAAGCGTGATCGTTCCGCGCATGGTATCTTAGAACCAACATAGAGAACTGAATGTCATGCATTGCAGGCAGGAGGCAAACAAGTCATGAAAGCACATAAATATTGGTCAATCGGAGCGGTAATTACCATGTTTGGAACTTTTTGCACTGGATATAAAGGCTCAAAAACAACGCATAAGTACCTTGCGCTTAGTTCCTTGATCTGCATGGTTATGGCAGTATATACGGGTCATAAAATGATTTCAGGGAATAAGAAAACAAAGAGAGTAAAACAAGCGGAAGCTGTGGATATTCTTTGAGTAAGATAGGAATCGTTATTGTTTCTGATGACGATAAAGTCGGGCTAATGTTGTGTGCGAAATAAAAAACATCAAAGGAGAATTTCATTATGAAATATGTATGTGATGTGTGTGGTTGGGAATACGATGAAGAAAAGGGCTATCCGGAAGGCGGCATTGCACCGGGTACAAAATGGGAAGATATTCCGGATGATTTTGAATGCCCCTTATGTTCAGTTGGCAAAGACCAGTTTTCTGTGGCTGAGTAAGGAAGCACAACAAAACCTACAAGCAAAGAGCCGTGAAGCAGTATGTAAGATCCCGCTTCACGGCTCTTTCTCGCTTATATAAAAATTTGCCGTAACGTAACCTCGTCACAGAAAAATGCTTTGTCCTGCGGTATGATAAAGCCACAATCAAGAAAGAGGTGGCGAACATGAAAATCAAGCTCAACCCCGATCAGGAGATTGTCAATACCATCCGGGAAGGACTCAAGCGCACCGGCGGATACTGTCCCTGCCGCAGAGAACGCACAGAGGCAACCAAATGTATGTGCCAAGAGTTTAAGAATCAGATTGCCGATCCTGATTTCGAGGGCTACTGCCACTGTATGCTCTATTACAAATCCTTGCAGGATTAAGGGAGGAACGCTATGCTGTCAAAGAAACTGGCTTCCATAGATAAGACGCGATGCGTCGCCTGCGGCGTGTGTGAAAATACCTGCCCCTTGGGGGCCGTCAAGGTGCGCCGGGGCTGTTACGCCGCCGTAGAGGAAGAACGCTGCATTGGCTGCGGCAAGTGCGCGAGGCTCTGTCCCGTGGGCTGCATCGAGGTGAAAGCGAGGGACGAGGCATGAAGAAAGCAAAACATTGGTACGACTACCTCTGGGTCTGCGCCATCATTTATTTTACCCTCGGCTTTTTCAATATCCTGTTTGCATGGCTGGGCATGATCGACTTCCTGTTGCCGCTGTTCTTAGCCATCTTTGGCGGGAACAAATTCTTTTGCAACCACCTCTGCGGCCGGGGACAGCTGTTCAGCAAGTTGGGAACTGACCTTAAATGCTCCCGCTGCAAGCCCACACCCCGCTGGATGTCCTCCAAGTGGTTCCGTTATGGTTTTTTGATCTTTTTCCTGACGATGTTCGGCAACATGGTGTTCCAGACTTATCTGGTGGCGGCGGGGGCCGCGTCCCTGCGGGAGACCATTAAGCTGTTCTGGACCTTCCGTGTGCCGTGGGGCTGGACTTATACAGCCGGGACGGTCGCTGATTGGGTGGCACAGTTCAGCTTCGGCTTTTATAGCTTGATGCTGACCTCGCTGCTCATCAGCCTTATCGTCATGGTGCTCTACAAGCCCCGTACATGGTGCGCCTTTTGCCCCATGGGAACCATGACGCAGGGCATTTGCAAGCTGAAAAACAAAGAATCATAAAAGATCAACGAAAGGAGTCATTCTCATGGCTGAACTGAAAATTACTGCTGCGAATTTTGAAAATGAGGTACTGCGTTCCGACAAGCCCGTCCTGCTGGACTTCTACGCCGACTGGTGCGGACCGTGCAAAATGCTCTCTCCCATACTGCATGAGCTTGCCGAAGAAAAAAGCGGTGCCCTCAAGGTGGGCAAGGTCAATGTGGACGAGCAGATGGAGCTGGCGATGCGTTTTCAGGTGTCCAGTATCCCGATGCTGGTCGTATTCAAGGATGGAAAGGCCGTTGCCAAATCGGTGGGCTATCGGCCTAAGTCGGAGATCACCGCCATGGTGGAGGGCGCAAGATGAAAGTTGTGATCGTAGGCGGCGTGGCCGGAGGCGCGTCTGCCGCCGCCCGCCTCCGCCGTCTGGATGAACATGCGCAGATCATCATGATCGAGCGCAGCGGCTATGTATCCTATGCCAACTGCGGCCTGCCGTATTATGTGGGCGGTGTGATCAAGGAGCAAGAAGAACTGACGCTGCAAACTCCGGAGAGCTTCTGGGATCGTTTTCGCATTGATGTGCGGGTACGGCAGGAAGTAACTGCGATCAATCCCGCAGAGAAAACCGTCACCGTTCACGCATTGGATAGTGGAAAGGTCTACACGGAAACCTATGACAAACTGCTCCTCGCACCCGGCGCAAAGCCGACGGTTCCTGCGCTTTCCGGCGTGGACAGCGAGCGGGTCTTTACCCTGCGCACCGTGGAGGATACCCTCCGCATCAGGCGCTTTGTTGAGGATCAGAAGCCGAAAACCGCTGTTTTGGCTGGCGGCGGCTTTATCGGTCTGGAAATGGCGGAAAACCTTGTGGAGATGGGTGTTTCCGTCACCATCGTTCAGCGCCCGAAGCAGCTATTAGCGCCGCTGGATGCGGATATGGCGAGCTTTGTCCATGCGGAAATGCGCAGACACAGCCTGGCTCTGCGGTTGGGTGAAACCGTCACCGGATTCCGACAGGACGGAGATTCCGTGCTGACCCTGTTGGAAGAAAGTGAGCCGCTGCATTCGGATATGGTGCTGCTGGCCATCGGTGTTACCCCGGATACGCATCTGGCAAAAGAAGCCGGACTCAGGCTTGGTATTCGTGGCAGCATCGCTGTCAACGAGCGGATGGAAACCTCCGTGCCGGACATCTATGCTGTAGGCGATGCCGTAGAGGTCACCCATTTCGTGACCGGCCAGAAAGCGTTGATCTCGCTGGCAGGGCCTGCCAACAAGCAGGGACGCATTGCCGCTGACAATATCTGCGGCGGAAACAGCCGCTTTACCGGCTCTCAGGGCTCGTCTGTTCTGAAGCTGTTCGGCTTGACAGCGGCCTCCACGGGGATCAATGAGAAGGCAGCGCAGGCAGCAGAGATCGCTTACAACAAAGTCGTATTGTTCCCAGCATCCCACGCTACCTATTATCCCGGCGCACAGTCTATGGCAATGAAGGTACTGTATGAAAAAGAAAGCCTGCGGCTGCTGGGTGCGCAGATCGTTGGCGGCGACGGCGTGGACAAGCGCATTGATGTACTGGCAACGGCCATTCGCACAAAAATGACAGCTTTGGAACTGACGGAGCTTGACCTTTCCTATGCGCCGCCCTATTCCTCTGCCAAAGACCCGGTCAACATGGCAGGCTTTATGATCGAGGATTTGGAGAGCGGAAAGGTGAGCCAGTTCCATTGGGATGAGGTGGACGACCTGCCCCGCGATGGCAGCGCGGCGCTGCTGGACGTCCGAACGGAGTGGGAGTATCAGCGGGGCCATCTGGACGGCTTTCGGAATATTCCCTTGGACGATCTGCGGGAGCATTTGGACGAGTTAGACCGGGACAAGCCTGTCTATGTGAATTGCCAGACAGGGCTTCGCAGTTATCTGGCCTGTCGGCTTTTGACGCAGTACGGTTTCTCTTGTTCCCATCTCTCCGGCGGATACAGTTTTTATCAGGTCGTAACAAAAGAGCAGCAGACAGCGCGGAGCGCCTATCCCTGCGGAATGGAGAAGCTATGAGTGAAAATCTATTTGGTTTGACGGTTGCGGCAGATAAAGGCTTGGATGATCTGCAATGCCAGCGCCTTTTAAGTGAAAATCGCAAGTATCAGGAAGTCATGCTGCAATACCGATGTGCGCTGAAAGCACTTGAAAGCAGGTTGGAAATTCTGAACGAAGAGTTTTCATTGCAGCATGACCGCAATCCGATAGAAAGTATGAAAAGCCGCTTGAAGTCGCCGTCCAGCATTATGAACAAGATGCAGAAGCGCGGACTTCCTCTGGATTTTCCGACCATGCAGGCAAATATCATGGATGTTGCCGGTGTGCGTGTGATCTGCTCTTTCGAGGAGGATGTGTTCTTTTTGGCAAAGTGCTTAAAAGATCAGTCTGATATTGAGATAGTTACAGAGAAGGACTACATTTCCAACCCAAAGCCCAACGGCTACCGCAGTCTGCACCTGACGATCCGGCTGCCGGTATTCTTTGCGGAAAAAGAGATCCATGTGCCGGTGGAGATACAACTCCGTACAATCGCCATGGACTTCTGGGCAAGCCTTGAGCATACCATCCGCTATAAGAAAAACCTGCCGATAAATACTGAAATCGAAAATGAGCTGAAAGAGTGCGCCGATTCCAGCAGAGAATGGGACAGCAAAATGGAACATCTACTGCACATCTTAACATAATGTGTCGAATATAAAATGAAAAGCACGCACTTTATTGCTTGTTTCGGTTGGACGGCTTAGGCTTGTCAGGGATCGCCGCATCCGCCTTGGGTGGGCGCCCCCTGCGAGCCCCAACCAATTTCTCCGCTTTCTGGTTTTCAGTCATAGTCTTTTCTGCTTTCGGCGGGCTGCCACGGCACAGTTTTTTCGGCTTCTATAATTGGAAGGAACATGGCTTTTCGCTGAATGGAAAGCGAAGCTGACCCGGGCTGGGGCGGTCTGTGTTAAAGCGATATTTTTTTGAAATTATCTTGACAAATTTTGTCAAGATTGATATGATGGCAATAACAAGCAAGCGAAAAGAGGATGCGGAGCATGATCATCACCAAAGAGACGGACTACGCGCTGCGCATTTTGCGGGTGCTGCTGGACGGGGAGAAGCATTCGGTGGCCGAGATGTCGGAAACGGAATTGATCCCCAATCAGTTTGCCTACCAGATTCTGCGCAAGCTCTCCGCCGGCAATTTGGTGCGGGTGAGCCGCGGCGCTCTCGGCGGCTGTGAGCTATCCTGTGATCTGGACGCGACCTCTCTCTACGATCTCATGGGGGTCATGGGGGAGCGGGGCGTCCTGTGCGCCTGCATGGAGCCGGGATATGAGTGCCGCTGGCAGGACGAGCACGGGCGGTGCGCCATCCACTGTCAGCTGGCGGCCTTGCAGCGAAAGCAGGACGAGGCGTTCCACGCCGTGAGCCTGCGCAGGCTGCTGACCGGCGAATCCGATCCTCAAGATACAAGCGAGCTGTAAAATTTTAAGAGGAGGTATCCGTATGCTGTTTCAAACCACGGCGGCGCACGAAGAGCTGCGCGCGAAGATCCGGAGCTTTGCGGAGGAGGAGATCAAGCCTCTCGCGTTTTTGATGGATCAGAACAATGAGTTTCCCGAGGAGGCTGTCAAGAAGCTGGGCAAGCTGGGCTGGATGGGCATCCCCTACCCAAAGGAGTATGGCGGCGCCGGTCTGGACGCCCTAAGCTACGCCATCGCGGTGGAGGAACTGGCCCGTGTGGACGGCGGCGCGGGCGTCATCCTCTCCGCCCATGTCTCCCTCGGCTCGTGGCCCATTTTCGCCTACGGCACCGAGGAGCAGAAGCAGAAATATCTGGTTCCGCTGGCCAAGGGCGAGAAGATCGGGGCCTTTGGCCTCACGGAGCCCAACGCCGGATCCGACGCCGGCGGCACGGAGACTACGGCGCTGGATAAGGGGGACTACTACCTCCTTAACGGCGGCAAGATCTTCATCACCAACGCCCCTAAGGCAGACACCTATGTGGTTTTCGCCGTCACCACGCCGGACATCGGTACCCGGGGCATCTCCGCTTTCATCGTGGAGAAGGGCTGGAAGGGCTTTGAGTTCGGCGACCACTATGACAAGATGGGCATTCGCTCCTCCTCCACGGCGGAACTGATCTTCAACGATGTGAAGGTTCCCAAGGAAAACCTGCTGGGCAAGGAGGGGGACGGCTTCAAGATCGCCATGTCCACGCTGGACGGCGGACGCATCGGCATCGCCGCGCAGGCACTGGGCATTGCCCAGGGCGCGTTTGAGCAGGCGCTGAGCTATTCCAAGGAGCGAATTCAGTTCGGAAAGCCCATCGCGGCCCAGCAGAGCATCGCCTTCAAGCTGGCGGATATGGCCACCAAGCTGCGCTGCGCCCGGTTCCTCATCTACTCCGCGGCGGAGCTGAAGGAGCAGCACGCGCCCTATGGCATGGAGTCCGCCATGGCGAAGATGTACGCCTCGGACATTGCGCTGGAGGTCACCAACGACGCCTTGCAGATCCACGGCGGCAGCGGCTTCCTCAAGGGCATGGAGGTGGAACGGGCCTACCGCGACGCCAAGATCACCACCATCTACGAGGGCACCAACGAGATCCAGCGGGTGGTCATCGCCTCTCATCTGGTGGGCAGGCTGGGCAAGAGCTCCGGCGGCGAGAGCCGTTCGGCGGCCAAGAAACCCGCGCCCATCACCGGCATCCGCAAAAAGACCATCTTCCGGGAGGGGGATGCCGCCCAGCAGGTGGCCGACCTTGTGGCGGCGCTGAAGAAGGATGGTCACGACTTCTCCGTGGGCATCCCCATGGATATGCCCATCCCGCAGGCGGAGCGCGTGGTCTCCGCGGGCAAGGGCATCGGGGAGAAAAAGAACATGAAACTGGTAGAGTCGCTGGCCAAGGCCGCCGGCGCGGCCATCGGATCCTCCCGCCCCGTGGCGGAGACCCTCAAGTATCTGCCGCTGAACCGCTATGTGGGTATGTCCGGGCAGAAGTTTACCGGCAATCTGTACATCGCCTGCGGCATCTCCGGCGCGTCCCAGCACCTCAAGGGTATCAAGGATGCCTCCACCATCGTGGCCATCAATAAAAACGGTAACGCGCCTATCTTCAAGAACTGCGACTACGGCATCGTGGGTGATGTGGAGGAGATCCTGCCCCTGCTCACCGCTGCGCTGGATAGCGGCGAAAAGCTGCCCGCGCCGCCCATGGTAAAGATGAAGCGGCCCACGCCGCCGAAGCCCGCCCCCATCGGCGACCGCTATGTCTGCAGCGGCTGCGGCTACGAGTATGTGCCGGAGTTGGGCGACGAGGACGGCGAGATCGCGCCGGGTACGCTCTTTGAGCAGCTTCCCGCCGAGTGGGTGTGTCCCGAGTGCGCGGAGACGAAGGATCAATTTGTAAAGGCTTGAGCCGTGAAGGAGGTAAGATAAGATGTATTGCGTGCGTAAAGTAACGAACGACCTCTACTGGGTGGGCGCCAACGACCATCGCCTGGCCCTGTTTGAAAACTGCTTCCCCATTCCCCGGGGCGTAAGCTACAACTCCTACTGCCTGCTGGATGAAAAGACGGTGCTCTTTGACACGGTGGACTGGTCTGCCTGCCGCCAGCTTTTGGAAAATCTGGCGTATGTGCTGGATGGCCGCGAGCTGGACTACCTGGTTGTTAACCATCTGGAGCCGGATCACGCCGCCTGCATTGAGGAGATCTTGCTGCGCCATCCCAAGGTGAAGCTGATCTCCAACGAGAAGGCCTTCATGCTCATGCGGCAGTTCGGCTTCCATGTGGACGGACATGAGTGCATCGAGGTGAAGGAGGGCGACACCTTCTCCTTCGGCAAGCACACCGTCACCTTTGTGGGCGCGCCTATGGTTCACTGGCCGGAGGCTATGGTGACCCTCGACGTCACCGACGGCGTCCTCTTTTCCGCCGATGCCTTCGGCACCTTCGGCGCGCTGGACGGCAAGCTGTTTGCCGACGAGGTGGATTTCGAGCGGGACTGGCTGGACGACGCCCGCCGCTACCTCACCAACATCGTGGGCAAGTACGGTCCCCACATCCAGCTCCTGCTGAAAAAGGCCGGCGGCGTTTTGGATCAGATCAAGTACATCTGCCCGCTCCACGGCCCCGTGTGGCGCAAGGATCTGGGCTGGTTCATCGAAAAATACGACACATGGAGCCGCTATGCCCCTGAGACCCAGGGCGTGCTCATCGTCTACGCCTCTATGTACGGCAACACGGAGAACGCGGCGCAGGCGCTGGCGGCATCGCTCTGCGATAAGGGCATGAGCAAGGTGGCGATGTACGATGTGTCCTCCACTCATGTCTCCCAGCTGATCTCCGAGGCATTTAAGTACAGTCACATTGTCCTGGCCTCTGTGACCTACAACCTCGGCATCTACCCTGCCATGCATGACTTCCTCATGGATATGAAGGCGCTGAATCTGCAAAACCGCACCTTTGCCATCATTGAAAACGGCTCATGGGCGGTGAAGTCCGGCGACCTCATGCAGAAATTCGTCAACGATGAGCTTAAGAACATGACGGTGCTCAACGAGCGGCTCAGCCTCGCCTCGTCCATGGGCACGGACAAGCGCACTGAGCTGGAAGCACTGGCGGACGCCATTCTGGAATCTATGAAGTGACTGGCAGGGAAGCCAAAACCAAGACAACAGACAACAAACAGCCCCGCCGCGTCGGCTGCAGAAAAACCGGCTTTCAAAAACAGAGCGGGCAAGCGTGATACTGCGCTTGCCCGCTCTTTGCCCAAAAGGACATAAGAAGTGACCGGAGAAGATGAGAGGATCGAAATGGAGATCAGAAAACGAAACGGGAAGTCTGTTCCCTTTCAACAGGAGAAAATTTTCAACGCCATGAAAAAAGCATTTGATGGACAGGGCAGGGAGATCGGGAGCAGAGAGCTGAATGAGATCCTCGCCGCCGTTCTCGACAACCTCGCCGCCGCAGCGCCGCTCACCGTGGAACGTGTGCAGGACGAGGTGGAGCGGACGCTCATGGAGCGCGGATACTATGAGGTGGCAAAGGCGTACATCCTCTATCGCGAAAAGCGGTCTGCGCTGCGCCGCGTACGGCATACCATCGCGCAGACGGTGGGGGATAACTCGCTTGACGAGGTGCTGCGCCGTATCCAGATGGATTTTACCGAGGAAATCTACTCCCTCGCGGCGCTTCAAATGAAATTTGAGAGCTTCTGTCGCCCGGGCATGACGGAGGCTGAGCGGGCTGAGGCACTGACCAAGGCAGCGGTAGAGCTGACTACGGCAGAGGCACCCAAGTGGGAGTTCATCGCGGCGCGGCTTCTGAACCACTCCTTTCGCTGTCGCAACGCACAGGAATGGGAGGGGCGCGGCATCGGCGACCTCTATGGCAGGCTTCGCTATCTGACGGATAAGGGACTCTACGGTGACTATATTCTTGCCCACTATACCCACGAGGAGATCGCCATGGCGGAGGACTTTCTCTGCCCGGAACGGGACGAGCTGTTCACCTACTCCGGCCTTGACCTGCTGCTCAAACGCTATGTGATCCAGACACGCAGCCGCGTGCCGCTGGAAACACCGCAGGAGATGTTTTTGGGTATCGCGCTGCATCTTGCTATGAACGAAGGCTCTGACCGCATGGGGTGGGTAAAACGCTTTTACGATATGCTCAGCCGTATGGAGGTCACGATGGCGACACCTACCATGTCCAACGCACGAAAGCCCTACCATCAGCTTTCAAGCTGCTTTGTGGACACTGTGCCGGACAGTCTGGACGGCATCTACCGCTCGCTGGACAACTTCGCAAAGGTCTCTAAATTCGGCGGCGGAATGGGGATGTACTTCGGTAAGGTGCGCGCCGCAGGCAGCACCATCCGCGGCTTTCAAGGGGCGGCGGGCGGCATTATCCGCTGGATCCGGCTGGTCAACGACACCGCCGTGGCGGTGGATCAGTTGGGGATGCGGCAGGGCGCTGTGGCGGTTTACTTAGACGCATGGCACCGGGATCTGCCGGAATTCCTTCAACTGCGCACTAACAACGGCGACGACCGCATGAAGGCGCATGATGTGTTTCCCGCCGTGTGCTATCCGGATTTCTTCTGGCGACTGGCGGAGGAAAACATAGACGCGCCGTGGCATCTCATGTGTCCGCATGAGATCCTCACGGTCAAGGGCTACGCACTGGAGGATTACTGGGGTACGGAATGGGAGAAGCGGTATCTGGACTGCGTCAATGACCCGCGCATCGAAAAACGCAGCGTCACCGTCAAGGACATCGTGCGGCTGGTGCTTCGCTCGGCAGTGGAGACCGGCACGCCCTTCGCCTTCAACCGCGACAGCGTAAATCGTATGAACCCAAACGGCCACACGGGAATGATCTATTGCTCCAATCTCTGCACGGAGATCGCGCAGAACATGGCACCCATCGAGCATATCAGCACTGAGGTGCACACGGAGAACGGCGACACAGTGGTGGTGACGGCCACACGCCCAGGTGAGTTTGTGGTCTGCAACCTGGCGAGTCTGTCTCTCGGTAATCTGCCGGTGGAGGACGAGGCCTATATGGAACGCACGGTGGAAACGGCCATCCGCGCACTGGATAATGTGATCGACCTCAACTTCTACCCGTTGGAATACGCGCGGCTTACCAATCAGAAGTACCGCAGCATCGGCCTGGGCGTCAGCGGCTACCACCACATGCTGGCAAAGCGCGGCATCCGCTGGGAGAGCGAGGAGCACCTTGCCTTCACCGACACGGTGTTCGAGCACATCAACTACGCCGCCGTCAAGGCGGACGCAGCACTGGCACGGGAAAAGGGTCGTTACGCGCTCTTTGAGGGCAGCGACTGGCAGACGGGCGCGTATTTTGAAAAGCGGGGTTATACCTCCGAAAAGTGGCGGGCGCTTGCGGAGACGGTGGCGGTGCAGGGAATGCGCAACGCCTATCTGCTGGCGGTCGCACCGACCTCCAGCACATCTATCCTCTCCGGCACGTCGGCGGGCATCGATCCAATTATGAAGAAATTCTTCTTAGAGGAGAAAAAGGGCAGCATGCTGCCCCGCGTTGCCCCAGAGCTTTCTATGGATACATGGTGGTACTATAAGGCGGCGCATCTGATCGACCAAAGCTGGTCGGTGCGCGCCGCGGGCCTTCGCCAGAGACATATTGACCAGGCGCAGAGCATGAATCTCTATATCACCAATGACTATTCCATGCGTCAGGTGCTCAGACTGTATTTAGAGGCGTGGAGGGTCGGCGTCAAGACCATTTACTATGTCCGCAGCAAGGCCCTTGAGGTCGAGGACTGCGAAAGCTGCTCGTCATAAGGAGGATAGCATGACGGAACTGAAGAAAAAGCCCCTCTTTAACCCGGAGGGCGACCCTGATGTGCGCCTGCGGCGCATGATCGGCGGCAATACCACCAACCTCAACGACTTCAACAATATGAAGTACGCTTGGGTCAGCGACTGGTACCGGCAGGCCATGAACAACTTTTGGATCCCTGAGGAGATCAATCTCTCGCAGGATGTGAAGGACTATCCCCGCCTGTTGTCAGCCGAGCGCAGCGCCTACGATAAAATTCTGAGTTTTCTTGTCTTTTTGGATTCCATTCAGACAGCGAACCTGCCTAATATCGGCGCCTACATTACCGCCAACGAGGTCAATCTCTGCCTGTCCATTCAGGCGTTTCAGGAGTGTGTCCACTCACAGAGCTACAGCTATATGCTCGACACCATCTGTTCCCCCGTGGAGCGCAATGACATCCTCTACCAATGGAAAACGGACGAGCATCTGCTGCGCCGCAACACCTTCATTGGGGACTGCTACAACGAGTTTCAGGAGCGGAAGGACGCTCCCACGCTGCTGCGCGTGATGATGGCGAACTATATTTTGGAGGGCATCTATTTTTACAGCGGCTTTATGTTCTTCTACAATCTCTCCCGAAATGGGAAGATGTCCGGCTCGGCGCAGGAGATCCGCTATATCAACCGCGACGAGAACACTCACTTGTGGCTGTTCCGCAATATCATCACGGAGCTGCAAAAGGAGCAGCCGGAACTGTTCACCGCCGAGAGCGTACAAGCACTGCGTGAGATGATGCGTGAGGGCGTGGAGCAGGAGATCGCATGGGGGCATTATGTGATCGGCGACGACATCCCCGGGCTGAACCGGCAGATGATCAGCGATTACATCCGCTATCTCGGCAATCTTCGCTGGACGAGCCTTGGCTATCCCGCATTGTATCCGGGCTTTGAGAGCGAACCGGAGAGCATGGAATGGGTCAGCCAGTACGCCGACGCCAACATGGTCAAGACCGATTTCTTTGAGGCACGCAGTACCGCCTACGCCAAGAGCACCGCACTGATAGACGATTTATAAGAAAATCAAAGACATCAGAATAGGAGATACCCTACTATGAATTACAGCGCTATGATTCAAAATCGCAGATCCGTTCACGCATTCCGCGAAAAGGAAGTTCCGAGCGAGGCTATCGGCCAGCTCCGATCCTACTATGAAAAGACCTGCCCCCGTCTTGTCCCGGAGATTGCAACGGAGTTGATCGTCTTGGACAAGGATGCACAGCCGGCACTGGAGAGCTCAGCGGGCTATAAGCAATTTCTCATCGGAGCACCGCACTACCTGCTCCTTATGTCTGCCCCGCATTCCTATGCGGCCATCAACGCCGGCTACATGATGGAAGATCTCGTCCTCAAGCTGACTGAGTTGGACATTGACACCTGCTGGATGACCTTCACCGACAGCGACAAAATCAAAAAGGCACTTTCTCTCACCACCCCGTTAGAGGTGGCGGCAATCGTTGCCTTTGGCTACGGGGAAAAGACCGCAAAAAAGCTGCGGCTGAATATCCTAAGTATGTCTCAGATCGATGTGCGGGCCGAGCAGCAGTACTACGCGCCCAAAAAGGGCGTGCATGATTTGGTTCACATGGGGAGCTGGAGCAACAAGTCTGGGCTTGACGAGATGATGGACTTCTACGACGATATGCTCTGGCAGTCCTTCTACGCCGCTTCGCTCTCCCCCAGCTATCTCAACCGTCAGCCCTATGGCTTCCTTGTGCAGGATCACAGCATCTATTTGGTGCAGCAGGAGGATGCCTACACCGATAATTTGGATGCCGCATTGGATCTCGGTATTGTCATGCTCCACTTCTCCGCCGTCGCCTCCCAGTGGGCGGGGCAGGTACGCTGGGAACTTTCACCTGCTGCTCCCGACGGCCTGCCGGAAGGACTTCGCTCCGCTGCGGTGTACCACATGTAACGACTCTGGGGGAAGCAAGGCAACGGTAAAATGCGCGACCGTCGATCCGCGGTTGAGCGTATGTTCCATTAGAAAAGAAAAACCTATCAGTCAGAGTCTGATTAAGGAAAATAGGAGGTATTTTTTATATGGCTATCCGAACGGTAACAGATGCCATCCGCTATGTAGGGGTGGATGATAACACATTGGCACTCTTTGAAAACCAGTACCCCGTCCAGCCTATGGGAGTGAGCTACAACTCCTATGTCATTCTGGACGAGAAAATCGCCGTGATGGACAGCGTGGACGCACGGGCGGCGGAGGAATGGCTTTCCAATGTAGCGCAGGTGTTGGAGGGGCGCAGCCCCGATTATCTTGTGGTCACACACATGGAACCGGATCATTCCGGCAGCCTTATACGGATAGCGCAAGAGTACCCGGAGATGAAGATCGTAGGAAACGCAAAAACATTTACCTTGATCAAGCAGTTCTTCGGCACAGGTGCATTGTCGGAAGAGCGTATGCTGGAGGTCGGCGAAGGAGATACGCTTTCCTTGGGTATGCACCGGCTGCGCTTCCTGCTGGCACCGATGGTGCACTGGCCGGAGGTGATGGCAGCGTATGAAGAGGAGGAAAAGATCCTGTTCTCGGCGGATGCCTTCGGCCGCTTCGGTTCACTGGAACGGACTGCCCGTGCCCCCTGGGTGCCGCAGGCCCGGCGGTATTATTACAACATCGTTGGGAAATACGGCGCACAGGTGCAGGCGCTGCTGAAAAAAATCTCCGCGCTGGAGATCCAAACGATCTGCCCGCTCCATGGTCCCGTGCTTACAGAAGGGCTGGAGGAGTGTCTGCGGCTCTATGATCTCTGGTCACAATGGGAACCGGAAGAACCGGAGGGCATCCTGATCGCTCACGCATCCATCCATGGAAATACCGCATATGCATCGGAGGCCCTCAAGAGCAAGCTGGAGGGAAAAGGTGCGCAAGTCACCATGTGCGATCTGACGGCAACAGACCTTTCCTATGCCGTGACCAGCGCATTCTACTGTGGGAAACTGGTGTTGGCATGCTCCACTTATGACGGAGGACTGTTCCCGCCCATGAAGGAGTTTTTGGAACATTTACAGACAAAGGGATTCCGAAACCGCCGAATCGGCCTCATGGAAAACGGCTCTTGGGCCCCTGCTGCCGCGCGGCTGATGCGCGCCGAGTTGGAAAAGATGAAGGAACTCCGACTGTGTGAAACGGAGGTATCGCTGCGCGGCGCACTGAACCAAACCAGTGAGGCGCAGATGGACGCTCTGGTGGCTGAGCTCTGCGCGGAATAAGCTGCAACAAACCGCAGCTATTGCAGCTATTCTCGTACAGATGATGGTCTTACTCATCTGCTTTATGTCCCAAGGGCAGAGTACCGTCATCTCAGGTTGAGGTCACGATGTGGTGTGGGGCGAGACCGGAGTCTTGAGAACGCATAAAAGCACAGCCGCAGAGTACATCTGTGGCTGTGTTTTGTGTTCAGTTGCACACTGTTGCGTGGACTGGATATGGAGAGACAACATATCTCCCAATCTTACATGGGTTATCTTATCTGCCATCACTCTGGCAGTTCGCCTTGCAGATATGTCGGCATCCCCACTGCGGTCGTATCCGGCCTGACCTTAAACATGGCTTTTTCAATCTACCTCCCTTATCGGTTTTCCGCGATATATTTTTCCGCCATGTGGACTGCCACTGCGCCGTCCGCCACGGCGGTGACCACCTGACGGAGGGGCTTCGTCCGCACGTCGCCCACGGCGTAAACGCCGGGAATACTGGTTTCCGTGGTCTCTCCGGCCACGATATAGCCGCCGCCGTCCAGCGATAGTTGACCCACCGCCAGCGCCGTGGCGGGCTGTCGGCCCACGCTGACAAATACGCCGTCGCAGTCCACCACGCTTTCCTCACCGGTGACGGTGTCCCGCAGGCGGACGCCGGTCAGCCTGTCCCCGGAAAGCAGCGCGGAAACGACGCTGTTCCAACGGAATTCCACGTTTTCGGCCTGTGCCAGCGGCTCGTGATAGATCTTGGTGGCCCGCAGGGTGTCTCTGCGGTGGACGAGGATCACCTTTTTTGCCACGCGGCTGAGAAGGAGGGCATCTGCCGCGGCGGAATTGCCGCCGCCCACCACGACCACCGTTTTGCCCTTGTAAAACATCCCGTCGCAGGCGGCGCAGTAGGCCACGCCCCGGCCCAACAGCTCCGCCTCTCCGGCTACGCCCAGCGTTCTGGGGTCTGCGCCGGTGGCCAGCACCACGGTTTTCCCGCGGAAGATCCCCTCACTGGTTTCCAAGAGCTTGGGAACCGCCGTCAGATCCATGCGGAGGACTTCTGCGTATTCGCTGCGTACCCCGAAGCGCTCCGCCTGCTTTTGCATCTTCTCCGCCAGAGAGAAGCCGTCGATCCCGTCCTCAAAGCCGGGATAGTTGTCGATCTGCTCGGTCAGTGCCATCTGCCCACCGGCGGACAGTTTTTCCAGCACGACGGTGTCCAGCCCCGCCCGTGCCGCGTACAGGGCGGCGGTGTAGCCGCCTGGGCCGCCGCCCACCACGAGCATATCATAAACATGATTGTTGTTCATATCTGAACCCTCCGTTATTTCGCCAGGGCTTCCTGAATGAAACGGTCGATCTCTGCCTTTGAGCCGGGTGCGGTGACGGAATCCACGGCCTTTCCGTTTCGGTACAGCACAAGAGTTGGGATGACCGCGATCCCCTCGGCCCCCGCCAGCCGCGGCTCCTCGTCAATATTGATCTTGCCGACAACGAGGCTGTCCGCGTATTCCTCTCCAATCTTCTCATACGCAGGGCCAATCCTCCGGCAATAGCCGCACCAGGGCGCCCAGAAATCCACCAAAACAGGCTTTTCCTCCCGGATCAACTGCTTAAACTGCTCCTGATTCATATTCATAGCTGCCATATCTGTCAGCTCCTTTCCTTTGTTTGGGTATAGTATACCGCATGACAAGCGGTTTTACTGTGACGGCGTCACATAATTTGAGAAAATCGGCGCGGCGCTGCTCTGGTTGTACGATTAGGCTCCTTGAGCTCTGCAAAGCTTTTGGAGTTCAAACAGAAAATACCAAGAGCCAAAGCGACTGTGGGTATGATCAAATCAGATTGTACGAGCTGACGCTGTCCTGCCGATCTCTACAGACCGTAGCTGCTTCATCCATTTGCAAAACCCCTTTCTGTGTAAAAAGCTGTGTTTCAATATCCGTGATCGTAATGTGCGAGAGATAGGCGGTGCATTCCTCATTCATGCTCCGGTACAGCGCATCCATCACGCCCGCCATGCCAGAGCAGATGGCGCAGTCCCGGTCAATGTCGCCGCTGTGCCACGCGCAGTCCACAAAGCGGGTATTCACCGCCTCCGCCACCTGCCGGAGAGAAAGGGTTGCGGGGTCTGCCGTCAGGCGGTAGCCGCCGTCCAAGCCCTCCCGGGTCTCCACCATTCCCGCCTTTTTCAGCCCCGCCAGCACCCGGCGGACGCGGGTGGGATTGGTGCAGATGTTCTCCGCCAGCGCTTCGCTGCTGAGGGAGCGTCCACTGTGGCTCAGGCAGATCAGCGCATGGACGGCCAGATTAAAAGAACTGTCCACAATCATCCCTCCTTCACAAGCTCGTAGGGCCAGTCGATGACGCCGCCGAAGTCGTAGACGCTCTGATACCCCAGCGCCAGCAGCTTTTGTGCAGCATCCTTGCTGCGGCGGCCGCTGCGGCAGTAGATCAGCAGCGTCGCTTCCTTGTCGGGCAGCGCCTCGGGCATTTCGCTCCCGATGCTCTCGTTGGGCACAAGGACGGCGTTTTCAATATGCCCGCCGTCGTACTCCTCCCGGGTGCGAACATCCACCACCACGACCTCCTGCGAGGCCATCATCTCATAGGCTTCCTCGGCGCTGAGCTTATGATACGCCGCCTTGCCTGTCATGTCCTCCGCCGTGTTCGCTTTTGTCTTGGACAGCGTGCAGCCGCTCAGCAGCGCAAGCGAGGTGGCAAGTGCCGCAAAAAGTAATATCTGACGCATAATCAACCTACAATGTAACTGTGCTTGCTACTGATACAGTTTATGCTGAAATATAACAGATACGGTTAAAACTGTCAAGGTACTTCGAGGCAGCTTTTGGAGCACAGGCCCTTTGTGGTTGTTGACAGAGAAAAAAATATAGGTATAATAAAAGCAAAAGAATAAGACTCATTCTTGCATTTGGAGGGTTGGCGGTATGCCAAAATACGCAGAGGAGATATTGGCCGCCGTAACGGAGCTACAGCAGCATCCCACGGCGGAGCAGGTGTTCCTGGAGATGAAAAGGGAGCATCCCAGCATCGCTCTGGATCCGGTATATCTGCCCCGCCTGCCGGGAGCAGGAAAAAGACAATCTTATGGAGGAGAAGTATCATGAACGCTAACGTATCTAAGCTGCTCAACGAGCAGATCAACAAGGAGTTCTACTCCGCCTATCTGTATCTGGACTTTGCCAACTACTACGCCGCCGTCGGACTGGACGGCTTTGAGAACTGGTACCGGGTACAGGCGCAGGAGGAACGGGATCACGCCATGCTGTTTTATCAGTATTTGCAGAATAACGGCGAGGGCGTCACCTTTGAGGCTATCGCAAAGCCGGAGTGGGAACGAGGCGACCACATGACCCCGCTGAAAAAGGCACTGGAGCACGAGAAGCTGGTCACCGCCAGCATCGATGCCATCTACGCCGCCGCATACGAGGCAAAAGACTTCCGCGCCATGCAGATGCTGGACTGGTTCATCAAGGAACAGGGCGAGGAGGAGAAGAACGCCGCCGACCTCATCACCAAGATGGAGTTGTTCGGCGGTGACAGCAAGGGGCTGTATATGCTCAACAGCGAGCTGAAGGCACGGGTCTACACCGCGCCCTCGCTGGTGCTGTAAGCCCCGCGCGTCTGCGGGCTTTCGCATCAGGCAAAAGGCAGACTGCATACAGGTGGCCTGCCTTTTCTTCCACCAGACGGTTAGAGTAGACTAACTGCGTATAAAACAGAATGAACTTCAGAACTCGAACAAGGAAAAGGAGATCGAAACCGTTACCCTCATGGTGCGCCGGTATTGTTGGGGCGTGCATGGGACAAGGGGCGAGGCGCTTGGCCGATACTCCCTACCGCAGTTCTTTTTCCTGCGGAGCCACTCAGGCCTCCCGGGTATGACAAACATAACAATGTCAGGTGTGCCGTGCTCTTGGACTCCGGCGTGTTTTCCCGGTCTTGCAGTTAGCGACCGTTCCTTGTTGATGACCGCGGAGGCACATGGCCATCCCACACAATTGATTCTATGACGGAGATCTATCACTTCACGCTTTCGCATTACGGCCTTCCTGCTCTCTGTCCTACGCTTAAACGTCATTGTTGGCCTTTGACGCTCCAAGGACTCGATACTGATGGCTTGCCAAGCCTTACCAGGCCGGATTCCCACCGGCTATATGCTTGCCACCGAACCGGCGCACACCCCCGTTTCTTTCATTATATCAGAATATCAGAAGCGGGGATGATTTTGTGGTTTTTTGACAGGCTGAGGAAGTCTCCGGCGCTTTTGGCACCGGAGTCTTCCTTGGGTCTTACTTCGCAAGTACAACGGAAATTTTGATCTCCTTTTCCGCCTCGCTCAGGTCGAACGCACCGCCGTCTGCGACGCTGACACGCAGTTCATACAGTGTGCCGTCAGTCAGGGTATCCACGCCAGTCCCGGCTTCATCCGTGATCGTCCACAGCTCTTTGCTGACCTCCGCCAGCTTTCCGTCCGCACCGTAGGCATAGAGCTTCAAATCAGCGGCGCTTCCGGAAAGATTGTTCATCCGGAACGAGACCGTCGTGTTGGGGTGGACGTTTTCAACTGTCACGGTGTTGCGCCAGCTTGCAACCGCTCCTTCGCCGCCGGCCTGCTCAAACTGTTCCTGTGTCAGTACGTTCCGCGCGGCCTTATCGAGATCGACCTCTCGGTACGGCATTTCGGGCAGATAGGCGAAGCGATCCTGTAATCTGAGCAGCTCCAGATAGCCCGTCGGGCAGTAGAGCGCGTTGCCGCTGTTGCCGGCATACATACCAATTGCCATGTTGTTGTAGCCGTATTTGTTGGAAACATCCATCGTAAAGACGGTCTCGCCGGTCGCAAAGTCCAGAATGATGTACTGCCACATGCCGCTTTCCAGATCCTGCACATAGCCGTAAATATAGCCCGTTGCGGTGGAGAGCTTCATAATTGACGTGTCGCTCAAGTCATTGCGGCACCAGACGCTTTTCATCTCATAGCCGGAATCGGTTTTGATGGTATCGACACGTTCGACGCCGGGCGCGATCATGCAGTTGCCCTTTGTCAGCCAGTTCATATCATAGATGTTGGCGTAGCTCTGGATGGAAGAGTCGTTGTTGGGATCGGCAAGGCCTGCGCTGCCTGCGCCGAACCAGTTGCACACGATAGTGCTGACGGTGCCCTCACTGTCGTCATAGACGATGGCAGAGTTTTCAACCGCCACCTGATAGCCCTCGGGCAGATCGTCCAGCACCGGCAGACTTGCAACGATCTTACCGGTCTTCATATCGAGCGCCAGCAGCTTGACGGGGTCTGCGTTGTCGGTGAACATCACAAGATCCGGCGTCAGCGACGGGGAGCAGCCGCCGCCCCAGGCAAGACCGCCGCCGGTGGTCTTGTCGTTTTCGCCGCTGACCTTAGCGCCGACGCTCTCATACGGTGTGCACCAGACAGCCTCGACACCGTTATTGGCACGCAGCAGATAACAGTTCTGGTTTGTCAGGATGACCGCACCGTCCTTGGAGGCGGCAATCCCGTTTTCCGCGCCCTCGCCGAGCGCCAGCCCGTAGACGAAGACGGCCTTCGAAAGGTCGGCCTGCTCTCCGTTCAGGATCGCCTCAATCGCCGAGTGGGCGATGTAGCCGAGCACGCCCTGCTGCTCACGCTCGGGATAGATGCGGAAGCCGCCGGTTGCAAACCAGAGGTTGCCGTCGTAGTCAAAAACCACGGACAGAAGATTCTGCGTCAGCTCCTTGCCGAGCGCAGCCTCGGCTGCCGCCTTGATGTCAATGTCCAGTACCTTTTCAAATTCAGGCAGGACGTTTCCTGCTTCATCGGTTGCCCGCAGCATCAGCACATGGTTGTTGCTGGTGGGGCAGACGATGCGGTTTTCCGAGTCAAGGAACGTGTAGGAGCTCTGGATGACATAACCACCGCCGTCATGCTGCTTCGGAGAGAAATAGCCAAGAGTCTTCGTCTCTTCGGCATTCAGATCGCGGATGGCGACGCCGCCGAGCAGCGGTACGACTGCGTGGCCGTAGCTGTCAAAGTAAATGGCAGGCGAAGCGTTCGCGTTGGTTTTTTCATAGGAAACATTGATCTCTGGATAGATGCCAAGCGGCAAGACTTCATCCGTAGAGTCGGTATTGTAGCCGTCGTGGTGAATGTTGGCGTCGCTCTTTGCCATATAGGGGTTTTCATCGACACGCTTGGCATTCATGGCCTTTACCGGCAGGGCGGCGCTTGCCGCGGAGTCTGTATCCGATGCAGGCATGTCGGAAGACTGCTTCGCACCGCAGGCCGCCAAAGTCAGGCACAACACACCGGCCAGCAGAAGGGTTGGTACAGAACATTGTAACTTTTTCTTTTTCATTGATATCCTCCATTTTTGTGCTTGTTGTCTTGGTTTGGTTCGATGCCCGTTTATTCAATCCAGGCATTCAGTCCTCGCCGGAATGCTTCCTCGGAAACCGGCTTCATCAGGAAATAGTCGGCTCGCAGCCGGAAGGCGTGAAGAGAGAAATCCAGGTCACTGCACCAGATCATCCGGCACGCGGGGCATAAGGAGCGAAGATGCTCCGCTGCATTCAGTCCTGCCACTCCGGAAAGTGCAATGACGGCATTGGTTGGAGCCTCTTTCTGCGCCGTTTCAAAAAAGCGTTCCTGGTCGTCATATTGCATGACCTGCGGAAACAGCCCCTTCGCTTCACAAAACCGGGTAATTTGCTCGGCGTAGCGCTGCCGCTCTGCTTCCTGTTCTGCCAGCACGGCAATACGATACACAGATTTCCCTCCTTCCTTCATCCGATTTGGCATTTTGCTTGCGCTCAGTATAAAAAGGCCATTCGGTTTTTTCAAGCGCCGTGGCACGAAAGGGGCTATTTTGGCACGAATTCCGACAGCGGTTCTTTGTCATCCTCGACACGCTGTGATATAATTATCTTGGAATTCAAGCACAAGGAGAGAACCCTGCATGAGAATTGCGATTGTGGATGATCTTGCTGCGGAACGTGCACTGCTGAAAGACCGGCTGGAGCAGCAGCTTCACCGGAGAAATGTGCAGGCGGATATTCTGGAATACGAAAGCGGCGAGACATTTCTGGAAGCGGCAAGGAAAGCGCCCTTTACTGCCGCATTTCTGGATATTTATATGGATGGCATGACGGGCATGGAGGCGGCAAAGAAGCTACGGAAAACCAACACGGACTGCCTGCTGGTTTTTACCACGACCTCGACCGACCATGCGCTGGAGGGCTTTCAGGTACGGGCGCTGCACTATCTGGTCAAGCCCTTTACCGAAGCGGACATCGATGCGCTGACGGACGAGCTGCTTGCCCGCATACCGCAGCCGGATAAATATATGGAGCTAAAGGTGGATGGAAGCGAGATCCATCTGCGCTATCAGGACATCGTCTACGCAGAACACTTCGCCCACTTGATCTACGTCCATACGACGGTTCAAAAGACGCTTGCCACACGCCAACCCTTCAAGACGTTCATCGCCCCACTAAAGGAAGACACACGCTTTTTTGTGTGCGGGCGCGGCGTGATCGTGAATCTGGAACACGCGAAGGATCTGGAAGGCGCCGCCTTCCGCATGGCGGACGGAAGCCGCGTGTTTGTCAGTCAGGACCTTCTGAAAAGCGCCCGGCAGGCGCTTATGGAGTTCTTGCTTCAAAGGGGGCGGATGGCATAATGGAGCTGCTGCCTCCAATTCTGGAGCTCGGCGTGGTGATTCCCGGCATGCTGCTTGCCTACTTCCCGGTAAAATCCAGCTTAAAGCAGCCGCTGTCAAAGCTTGTTTTGTGGCTTGTTCCGCTGCTTGCGCTGCTTTGCGCCGCCGGAGGCGTGGTGTGCTATGCGCGCCGCATGCCGACTGCGCCGATGCTTGCAGCCCTAACCTTGCTTGCAGTCGTGATCTACATAAAAACGCTCCGGATTTCGCTTTGGAAATCCGGAACGATTGCGTTGTCCATCTGTGCGGTATTTGCCTGTATCAACAGCCTTTCAAGAGCGATCAATGCCGCTATGCTGGCCGGTTTGCCGCAGGCGCAAGCTGCGCCATGGTTCTGTCTGCGGTCTGCGATTTGCTATCAGGTGATCTGCTGGCTGTTTGCCGTCATCGCCTATTATCCTGCGACGCACAGCGTGCGGAGGATGGTCGAGGATGAAAATTTTGCGCAGACTTGGTATTCCTTCTGGGTGCTGCCGCTGGTGTTCATTGCGCTGAATCTGTTTATGATCCCCAAGTATGCGGACACGCTCTATACCGGGCGTGTTTTGCAGGGGTATTTTGTGATCAGCATCGCACTTTTGTTTTTGATGCTTTTCTTCAACGCAATCTTCCTTCTGATGGCGATCAGCATCAACCGGAATGTGAGATTGCAGCAGGAGAACCAGCTGCTTTCCATGCAGCAGCAGCGCTACGAAAGCTTGAAAGCTGCCATTGAGGAAGCACGGCAGGCGCGGCACGATCTGCGCCACCAGCTATGTCAGCTCGCTGCCCTTGCAGAAGAAGGGGATCTTGAAAAGATCAAAGCCTATCTCTCCGGTGCGGTTTCCAGAATTCCAAGTCTTGAAATGCATTTCTGCGAAAACCGGGCGGCAGACAGCGTGGTCGGGTATTACTGCGCGCTTGCCAAACGGGAGAATATCCCGTATTCCGTGCAGATTGATCTGCCGGAATGTCTTCCTGTAGACGAAATCAATCTATGTCTGGTTCTCTCGAATCTGCTGGAAAATGCGCTGGAAGCCAGCCTGCGCACCGTGCCTGCCCGACGCAGGATCAAACTGACAGCCTATCTGCATGGCAACAGTCTGGCACTGATTCAGGTTGAAAACACCTATGACGGAGTCATCCGCGAAAAAGGTGGTGTCTTTCAGTCCTCCAAGCGAAAAGGAGACGGCGTCGGACTTCAGTCCGTCCGTCACATCGCAGAAAAATCCGGCGGGGTGAGTACGGTTACCTATCAGGACGGCGTATTCCGCGCAAGGGTCATGCTCCGGGGATAATTATGCCCGGCCTTTCCAAAACGGCACGACCACAGATTTCAGCAGTCTCGCTTCCGGCAATCCCTGTATGTACTGGATCGCCGTTTTTGCAAAGATATTACATGGGAGCAATTCAAAGAGACCGTAGCCTGGTGTAATGGGTGAAAATTGCACTTGAAATAGTTTGTGCATTCTCTTGATGCGCCATAAAACTCAGCCGCACCTTTCAGAAGACCACTGATGATAGCTTCTGAATCCTCGGTGTTTCGCAGATTGGCCTCCAACACGCTCATTCCACGGTGGAATGCACTGCATTCAACAAATGGTGTGTTTTCCTGCATGATTTCGTTGCTCATGGATACGCCTCCTTTGATTGATAAAAAAAGCGCAGAGACTGACCAATCTCTCAAAATCGGGCAGTCTCTGCTGTGCGACCGCACAGCAAGGCTGAGCGGTTATGTACTTATAAAAAGGACACCTATTCTTTCGAATAGATGTCCTTTTTTGTTGTGTCGAGGGGCTGTTTTTGAATTGGGTCAGATGGCCCAGCTCTGGCTTTCGGTCTGCAAATCCACCATGTGGGTATACAGTCCATCGCAGGCATAGAGCGCATCGGGCGCACCCTGCTCAGCCACCACGCCGTCGGACAGCACCACGATTTTGTCCGCCCCGGCTACGGTGCGCATCCGGTGGGCGATGATAAGGACAGTTTTGTGTTTTATGAGCCGGGAAAGTGCCTCCTGAATGGCAGTTTCGTTCTCCACGTCCAGACTGGCGGTGGCCTCGTCCAGCAGAATGATGGGCGCATCCTTCAGGAAGGCGCGGGCAATGGAAATGCGCTGACGCTCGCCGCCGGAAAGGGCGCAGCCATTCTCGCCGATGTTCGTGTTCCACTTGTCCGGCAGCTTTTCGGCAAATTCCTCGCAGTTTGCCAGCTTTGCCGCCGCAAGGACCTCCTCGTCGGTGGCACCTTTGCGCCCCAGACGGATATTTTCCAGTATCGTGTTGTCAAAAAGAGTCACATCCTGAAACACGATGGAATACAGGCTCATGAGCCTTTCCGGGTCGATTCGAGAAACCTCCATGCCGCCCACGGTGATGCTGCCCTTCTGGTAGTCCCAGAACCGTGCCGCCAGCCGGGAAACGGTAGTCTTGCCACCGCCGGAGGGGCCCACCAGTGCCGTGACCTCCCCCTGCCTTGCAGTAAAGGAGACATCCCGCAGCACCGTTTCGCCGGAGTTGTAGGCAAAGCCCACATGGTCGAACACGATATCGCAGCCCTGATTGGTCAGCTGCTCGCTGCCGGTCTGCAGGGGAGCGTCCAGAATCTCGTTCATCCGCCCCACATTGGTGCGCATGGCAATGACCGCCGCCAGATTCTGCAACGCGCCCTGCATAGGGTCATACATCCGGGAAGCCGCCATCAGGAACAGAAACAGGGTCAGCACATCGATACTGCCCTGCACCAGCAGCACCGAGCCGGTGAGTGCCACCGATGCAATGCCCAGCTTGAGCACCATGCTCGCAGAGGACACAAACAGCGCTGTTTCCAGTTCTGCTGCGATGGACTGCTTTTCCACAGCCCGAATTTTGCCGGAAAGACCGGACAGATAACGCTGCTCCGCATTGCTGGCTTTCAGGTCCCGGAGGGTTTCGATGTACTCCTGAATGCCGTCCGCACAAGCCATTTTCGCCGCCATGGTCTTGGCCTGCACCTTGTCCTGCACCCGGTAGCTGCCCACCACGATGGCGGCGGATACCGGGATGACCCACAATGCCGCCAGCGCCATACGTCCGTTAAAGGCGAACAGGCTCAGGGCAATGAGCACCGTGGAAATGAGGGAACCGAACAGACCGGGGATGAAGTGGGAGCAGTCCTTTTCCAGCACCTCGCAGTCTGCCATGATGGTGCTGGTCAGGTCGGCAAGATCCCGCTTGCCGAAAAAGGACAGGGGCAGCTTGCGCAGCCGTTCCGCAAGGGTCAGGCGGCGGGTGCCGCTCTCTTTATAAGTCGTAAAATAGGTGCCGTTGTACTGGAACCATGTGGTCAGCAAAATCAGCGCAAAGCAGCCCAGGCACCCCAGCAGATAAAAACCTTTTCTCCCGCTCGTGGAGCCTGCCAGCAGATCTTTTACCAGGAGATACAGCAGCCCGGTGGGCAGCATGAACGCCATATTTTGGAACGCACAGGCCAGAATGCCCTTTACAAGCCCCTTTGCGCCCTCCGGGGAGCTGGCCGTGGCGTGTTGAATTATTTCGATCATCCTTACCCCTCCTTTGCGACCTTCCACTGCACCGATGCCTGATACTCCTGCCACATCCGGGCAAACAGACCGTTCTGCGTGCACAGCTCGTCCTTTGTGCCGAATTCTGCAATTTGCCCATCCTGCACCACATAGATGCAGTCGGCGTTGGCTACGGTGGACAGGCGGTGTGCGATCATCAGCACGGTTTTGCCCTTGGCAAGCCGGGCAAAGGCTGCCTGCACCTTAGCTTCATTGTCCGGGTCGGCAAAAGCGGTGGCCTCGTCCAGAATCAGGATGGGTGCATTTTTCAGCATGGCGCGGGCAATGGCAATGCGCTGCTGCTCGCCGCCGGACAGATACACGCCCTTGGTGCCGATAACGGTATGGATGCCCGCCGGGAACTTTTCTATAATATCCATGCACTGCGCCGCTTTCAACGCTGCCAGCACCTCGGCTTCGGTGGCCTGCGGTCTGCCCAGACGGACATTATCCAGAATGCTGCCCTTGAGCAGGCGGCTGTTCTGGAACACAAAGGAGATGGTATCCATCAGCTCTTCCTTGGGGATTGCCCGCACATCCGCTCCGCCCACCCGGACGCTGCCGCTCTGCACATCAAAGAACCGGCAGACAAGGTTTGCCAGCGTAGATTTTCCGCCGCCGGAGGGGCCTACAAAAGCCACAGTCCGTCCCGGCTGAATCTCCAGCGAAACGCCCTTGATAACCTCGTTTTTTCCGTCGTAGCTGAAATGCACATTCTGTAGCGCGACAGAAGCATCCTGCGGGTGCTGCGGAACAGCCTGAACCTGCATGGGTGCTGCCTCCAGCACCGAGTCGATGCGTGTCAGCGCATCCGCTACCACCATCTTGTTCTCGCTCATGTACATTATGCGGGTCAAAGTCAGGGAGATCACCGGCGTGATGATGATATAGAACAGCAGGTTCAGCAGAAATTCCGGGGTCACGCCGTGTATCGTGAACAGCAGCCCGCCTGCAATCAGAAGGGCGAACACGCCGTTGACGGCGGCGGTGTAGAACATCATGGGCAGGCGCAGGTCTTTGGTGTAGGAGACGACCCACTTTTCGTACTCATCAATGGTGGCCTTGAACTTTTTGAAGGAAAACACACTCTGCCCGAAGGTCTTGACCACCGGAATGCCCCGGACGTATTCCACTGCCTCGTTGGACATGGCCTCCAAGGCGTTGCCGTACTGCCGCATTTTTTCAACCATCCGCTTGCCGGTCATGGTCGCCATAATGAGGAAAGCCAGCACTACCGGCGCAAGGCTCAGCAGCCCCAGCCTCCAGTCGAACGCCAACAGCAGCACCAGCAGCCCCACCGGGGTGGCGATGGCGTTGTACTGGTCGGGCAGCTGGTGGGCAAGATAGGTCTCGGCGGCTCCGGTGCTCTCGTGGATGATCTTGCGCAGCTTACCGCTGCCGAAGTTCTCGGCAAAGCCCAGCGGCAGCAGTGCCAGATGCTCCGACACTGCCAGCCGCAGATTGGTCGCCACCCGGAACGCCGACAGATGGGAGCACATCAGCGCCGCAATGTAAATAAGGTAAGACAGCACTGCAAATAACACTGCCATCCAGCCGTAATGCGGGATGTTCACCGCCTGCGCATAGTTTGGCGCCGCGTTCAGCACATCCCGCAGGATCTTCCAGATGTACACAAAAGGCACCAGCGCCACCAGCGCACTGGCCCCGGACAACACCCACGAAGCGTAGGTGAAATATCGGTAGTTCCCGGCGTAACCCATCAGCCGGGAAAGATCAGACTGTTTTTTCACGAAAAGACCTCCTTCAAATAATTTTTATGCAAACTGGTATGATCGCGGCTGCACGGAATGGTGCAGCTCCAGGCAAAGGAATCGTGAAGAAGCACCTTGCTTTCCGATTCAGGCATCACCGATGAAACAGAAGTAGGATTCAAGGTCGTTCTTTGTTGCCTGTAATAAAGTAGTCGCAATACTCTCCGCCATTCGCCAGCGTCTGTTTCCTGTGCAGAACGCCATGCTGAAGCGTGATCATCACTTCGTCAAGCTCGCAGAACAACGGCATAAGTTCGGAAACACCGAGATTTCGCGCATAGGAACAGATGGGGCAGCGGGTGATGCGGTAGTAGCAGGCACCCTCATACGGCTGCCCGACAAAATCCACCTTGAAGGAGGTCGGGTATTCCGCCTCCTTTTCGGGCGTATACCACTTGGCGTATTTGACAACACTCTTTTTGTTCTCCGCCTTACCCTTGTCGGTATTCAAGTCGGTCTTTGCAAAGTACCACTTGATATGATAGAGTGAGCGGCGCATCATTTCCTGCACGGTTTCCGGCGGGATTTTTTTCTCACTTGCCACATAGGGTGCGACAAAGGCAAGGGCAAACAGCTCGTTGTACGCCATTGGGTTATCGTCACCGATGTCGTCCGCTTTCTCGACCAGTTCACGATAGACTTTTTTGCTCTTTTTCATGATGTCAGCGGCATATTCCCTGCCGTATTTCTCTGCCAGAACCTTTTTCATCGGGCTTTTGAACATCCAGAAATAAAAACCGTTATATTTCATATCGCTTTTCCTCCCGTGATTTATTTGCAGACCCAAAAAACGCAGCCCAGCCGCCGAGGGGACAGGCCATCATTGCATCCATATACCGCTTAGCAGTCTTGCCTACATAATTTCCGCAAGGGAACGGTCAGCTTTCGCTGATGCCACACTGATTACTTTCTTCCCACCAACAGGGTCGAACCGTGCAGCATCAGCCGTTTGGCTTCCTTGGGGGTCATAAATTTGCCCGTTGTCGTATCGATCAGTTCCACACGCTCATAGCCCATCTCCCTGAGCTTTTGGACAAACGCCTGCATATCCCCGTATCGCCGCTCAGACATCAGGTCATGGATGGCAAACGTTCCACCTTTTTTCAACACCCGCAGCGTTTCCAGCAAAAGCGCCTGCTTATCCTCTCCGGTGATGTTGTGATAGACATAGTTGCTTGTCACCGCATCAAAACTCTCATCCAGAAAATCCAGCTTCACAGCGTTCCCGCGTTGGAACGAAATATTTGTCACGCCCTCTGCGGCGGCATTCTTTTCGCACAACGGCAGACTGAAGGAAGCATATTCCTTGCCCCAGCGGTCGATGCCAATCATTTTTCCCTGCGGGTTTCGTTTGGCACAGGCAATGGTCAGCGCACCGCTGCCGCAGCCCACATCCAGCCCAATGCCGCCCTCTGGCAGGGTGACATAATGCGCGGTTCCTTCGATGATCTGCTTTGAGAGCTTGCGTTCGCCGTCATAGGAAAAGCTCCGATAGGCATGCACGCACCACTCGGTGTACTTTGCACAGATGACAAAGGCGATGCCGAATACCACCCCCAGCGCAATGCGCAGTTTTCCGCTCACACCGATTCCGAATACGCCAAAGATGAGCAGCAGCGCAAGCGACAGCACTGTTCCGGCAATCAACGAATACAACATCCCTTTGGGGATCCAGTTTTTGTAATCAGGTTTCATATGCAAGACTCCTTTTTTTCATTGGGTGTGCTTTTTCACGGAAAGACTTCCTTCAAAAAATTTTCTGCAAAAATGTTTCCATCAAATCAAGATACCGTTCCGCCTGAACGATAAAGCCTACATGACCGCCCGGAACCGTGCGAATCTCTGCATCCAGTTTCCGAAACAGTTGTGCAAAACGGTTCTGATGCACTTCTGCAAAAGCCGCAGATAATTCAGCAATCGCTGTCAGCCCGCGAGATGCGCGAAGTACTTTTTCTCATACACCGCAGCTGCGATGCACCAGACCATGATGGCACTGTTCGTGCTGCTCTGGCTCATTACGGACATCCATGTATCGACAGGCACCTGCATCGCTTGGGCAATATCCGGGACGCCTGCCAGCAGAATGTTCCATATGACCGGGTGAAAAGCCAGCATCCACCGGGGATAACGGGTCTTGCCCGCAAGCAGCATCACGAAATGGATGCCGAAAGCCAGTATCATCGGAACGTACATCGGCGCAATGGCGGGGAGCATGCCGTCCTGATAGGCCGTGACCGCCGCGATAGCCGCTTCTTCTCCGATGCGCGGACCCAGATAGGTGGTGAACCACGCCATGGTTGCCACCCAGGTATGGATCGTCAGCGCCACTGCAACGGTGAAAATTCCGCACAGGTACTGAACGGACTTTGTTTTCCTATACTTTGCGTCAATGTCCGCATTCAGCGCTTTTACCACAAAGTAATAGAGAAAGCCGCCGACCGCGCCCAGCCCCACGGTCAGGACTGACCGCCACAGGCCGTAAGCGCCGGACAGATAGTAGGCGCGGTCAAACATTCCGGTGTCCGCTTCCTGAAGCGGAACGCAGCTCAGCAGCCAATCGCCAGCCGACATCAGAACAGCGCCGATCGCACCGAGTATGCAGCCTCGGAGGAACTTTTCACTCGTTTCCATCTCTCTCACCTCCAATTGCAGTTCGTAATTCTGCTTTTCATTTGGCAATTTCCTCCTTCTTAGAAGATCAAAACGACAATACCGCCGACAATTGCCGCTCCTGCGACCCAGATCAACGCCAGTATGCTTCGCTTTTTCAGCACCTGCCGCCAGGTCTGCACGAACGGCGCATCTTCAAGCCTTGGCAGCACCCAAAACTGGCTGTGCCCGACCCATAGCTTGTCGATTACAACGCCATCGTAAACATTCATGACCTCAAGAAACAGCAGCGCCTGCCAATAGGCTTCACCAAAGATAGAAGCCCTGTTCCACATACCAATAATCAGCACAAGAGCAGCAAGCATCACGATGTAAAATGAAATCATAAAGCGCTTTCGTTTCCGGTTCATCGTATTGCGGTCGATCAGTCCCAGCTCAATGGCTTGGTCCTGCACCTCCTTGGGATAAAAGTACAGTCCATTGACCGCCCCGCCGATCACAGCGATTTTTACCATTGCGGTAAACAGCAGGCAATAAATCAACAATTGCAGTATGATCATTGTTTTTCCCTTCTCAGTCTGCGTGCGAATCGGGCATATGCTCCCATTTTCTTCGCCTCCTATTGCGGTTCATAAAGTCATTGCACCCCATAGAAAATTTCTTTTTTGAAGGAGAGGTAGATTGGCAGTCCTGCGACGAAGTTAAGAACACCGCCAACGATGAGCCATACAAGCACTGAGGAAACGCACGCTGTTGTGATCTGAGTCATTCCGACAACCGCCCCTGCCAGTCCGGAATAAACCGTTATCCCAAAGCTCAAATTCTTTTGGAGCTTTGTGGCAATCTCCTTTTCGTGGATCTTGTTCAGATAAATTAGATACGCAACACCGAACAGGACGCCCGCCAGCGCAAGTAGCGCCGCATAGTCCAGCACATGGCAAAAGCCGTTTCTTCAAAAGTAAATAACACCTGCAATCAAGTGGATCATCCAGCCAATATCGCTGATTAGCCCCAACATCAGGAACGGAATATCCGGCATCATCGCTGTATATCGGACACCCTGTTTCCCCGCCTGCTGAAGCTGCTGGATATGGGCTTCTGTTGTTTTTCTTTTTTCATGCAGGACTTTTTTTATCACACGCATAGAAAATCTCTGCCTCCCAAAACGATTGCTTCTGTCACACGTCCTCAAAGCAGCGCGCAAAGCCACACTGCCACAGCGGAGGCGGGAATGTAGATCACAAAGTGCCAGATATGTGTTTGCTTGTTATAGCCGAACATATGCGGACCGACCACGCCCTTCAGCTCCGGATAGAAATGCGGAAAGAAATTGGAGTGGCACAGCAGCACCCAGTCAAAGAAAATGATGTCGTAGATCTCCATGGCGTAGAGCACGGCGAGAAACCGCACAAAGAAGTCCAGGAAGCCGAAGCCGTTTCTGACGCCGTCCCATACGCTTAGTGCCGCCGCAGCGAGAAAAAGCAGGATGGCAATGATCTCAATCACCCAGCCGATACTATGTGCGCCGGGAAATCGTTCCTTTGTATCGGGGATTGCGTCCAGATTTTCCTTTGGTGCGGATGAGAAAAAACGCTTGTCCTGAATGAAACCCACCCCGCCGTATAAAACAAGAAAGTATGCCAGAAATACCATGAGCGTTACAAGAACCGTGATTTTCATTTTGATGTTGATGCCTCCGTACTGACAGACTGCTGCTTTTCCGCGTCCGGTTTTTTGATCAGGTCATACAGCTTTCCAAATTCGCCGATGTCCCGCACTCCGGCAAGTTCCATGCCCAGATGGACATATTTGTCGCACTTGGACTTGGCATCGGTCTCCAGAATTACCGGCACGCCCAGCCGGTTGCCCTCGGCAAAGGCAATATCCATAACCTTGCGCATATAGCCCTGTCCTGATACTGCTCCCGCACACAGACAAGCCCTACAAAGATATACGGCTTCTTCTCCTTGTCCATGCGATCTTGCAGTGGCACACCGCCGCGCTTGATGGCCATAGCGAAGTGCACGAGCCTCTTCAGGCTGGAATTGCGCAGCATCCCCTTTGCAATGGGCCACAGCGTCCTGACGCCCAGTTTCTGCTTCGGCAGCTTGTAGGCGATATAGCCCTCGCCCCGCTCGCCGGTGGTGTGCAGAAAGCCGCCCCGCAGCACCCCGCGCACATAGGCGCAGATATAGTTTGCCGTGGCTTCTTTCCCGGAAAAGGCAGCGGACATTCCCGTTTCCTCTCCGTAGTCGTAATAGCCGAAAGCGTGACCGATATCATGGATGGATTTTTCGTCCAATGTTGTAACTTTCATTGTATTTCACTTTCCTGATTCTTCAGCACATCTCTCTGTTCCGCCATCCGTCAGAAAGCGTTCCAGCTCCGATGCAAGCAGCGCCGGATGATTGATGATCTCACCATGACCAAAACCGGGGAAGCAGCGGACGATCAGACCCGGATATGCCTTCCGCAGTCGCTGGATGGCCTTTTTCATATGCCCTTCTTTTTCTCCGTACCAGCAGGCGACCTTTGCATCGGGCTGTACCGGAAAGTCCGTCCGATAGAGATAAAGCCCTGCCTCCCAAGTGGCCCGGACGGATTCCAAGCTGATATGATCCGGGATACGGCGGAGCATGGTCTGCATTCCCTGCTCCGTCTGCCCCATAAAGCGCAACGCCCATGCAGGCATATACTTTTCGTGTGCCGTTCGATACTGCTTTTGCGGCATGACCTTCAAAATCAGTCGATTCAGCACGCCAAAATCCAGATACTCCGGCCCGCTGAGGATCATTCGACCGATTTGAATGTTTGGGGAAGCCTTCAGAAAAATAGTCGGTCCGCAGCCCAGCGACTCTGCATAAAGCAGGTCCAGCCGTCCGTCCAGTTCTTTTTCAATATATTCCGCCAGCTTGTCCGCCTGAGCCTGAGCGGTCGTGTAGGTCGTTTCGCCTGTTCCGTCAAAGCCGTCGAAACTGACGGCATACACGCAGAATTTCTTTTCCAGCAGCGGGATCAGATTCTCAAACTGCCGCCAGCACATAAGATTTCCGTGCAGCAGCATAATGGTCTTTCCTTGTCTATTGCCGAATCGTTTGATGTCCATACCAATCTGCCTCCCGGCTATTTTTCGACCTTCATGCAGAAGTCGCAGCGGTCATCGCCGCGCCCCAGCGTTTTTGTTCGATGCCAAATGAGCTTCGGATGAAGACCGGTGTAGCTGATGTCGTCGCTGTCGCAAAAGCAGCGGCACAGCTCTGGGCAGCCGTATTCTGTGCAGGTGTCGTGATAGGGACACTTTATCATATCCACACGCCAGACGCCGTTACCGGTCTGCAGTTCTTTTGGGACAAAGCCCGCCGCCGGGCCGAAAACGCTCCGGGTGGATTTGACGAAAACGCCGGGAACAAGGCGGTAAAGCCCCGGTATGTACAGCAGGGCGGCAAGCTGTTTGTGGCTCGTTCTCGCCAAGCGCTCCACATAGCCGTGAACGGTTTGCAGTGCCTCCTCTTTCGGCATGACCCGCTGCAAGGTCTCGTAGGCCGCAATGCCCGGCAAAATCTGCCGTTTGAGGTGGTACTGCTTTTCCTTGCTTGCATCTGCATTTTCAGCCAGCAGCGCACTCAGGCGCATATCGAAAGCGGTGTTCAGTTCCTTTGCCCGCGCGGGAAAGCGCAGTGCCGCAGTCTCCCGGAAATCACGGGAAAGATAGGTTTCCTTCCTCTTCATCGTCCGTTACCTTTTCTTTTTGTACCCGCAGTCGCAGTAGGGTCCGCCGAAGGCAAGGGTGTACTGCCGCACAAAATTTGTCACACCGCCCGCTTCGCTCATGGTGTAGTCCAGATGGCACAGGGCGGGGGTTAGGTCGTACAGCCCCAGCTCTTTCATCAGCACACAGATGCCGCATTTGGTAAAGCGTCCCTCGTAGCCGCTGCCATCCGGGTATTCGTAAAACTCCATGTTCCACGAATAGGGGTTGCGGTCGGCGGCTTTCAGAGCGGCTGTTGCCTTCATAGTGGCAATATCCTTTTCGGTGAACTTGCTTTTTCCGCTCTTGCGGCAGAACCACTGCATGGGCGCAGTCATCATGGCTTTTGCATAGTAATCCGTCAGCCTGTCCACCTCCGGACGCTGCGGCATGGAGAGAACAAACGCCCCGATCATGGCGCAGTTGACAAGATTCATTTTGAAACGGTCGGCTTTTTCAAACTCCGGCAGCCTGCGGATGATTTGCCGGTATTGCGGCTTTGCCTTTTTCGTGATGGCTTTTGCGGTAGCTGCATCATAGCCCAGCACAGCGGTCAGCTGCTTTTGAAAGGAGCCAGCAAACAGCACCCACATGGCCATGGGCCTTCCTGTCCAACGCATCTCACTTTGTTCCTTTCCATTCCGCTAACACCCGGCACATCCGTTTCTCGATGTCTATCCGGGTCTGGCGGCATTCCTTCGGATATTTTTTTGCTGCCTGAAACACGAACTTCACAAATAGACCGGAGCCAATCGGCAGCATGATTTTCAGCATTCCCTCCGGAAAAACGAAGTGGGTGCCGTGGGCATAAACCATCGTCTCAATCTCGCATTCATGCGGTTTTTCGGCAAGGCGCTTTTCCATCCGGCGGATATACTTTGCGGTGTCCCACAGCGCATCGTCCTCCGCGCCGATCAGCAGCAGCTTTCCCCGGATGTTTTCAACGGGAATGTATTCTTCCGGCTCGATCGGATGAGCTGTCTCGGAATCGTCAAACAGCTTGCGGGAGTTTACCATATCGCCGACGCGTTTGCTTTCGGCGGCGATGCAATGCCAATAGTCGGGATGCTGATAGCAAAACGGCATATAGGGCAGCGGCTTGCCCCGGTAGGAGAACAGCGACTCGCCCTCGACCGGCCATTCCTTGCAGCCGTCCCTTTTGCCCTGCATGAAACCCTGCCACACAAAATCGCTGGGTGTCATGGCAATGGTCAGGGTAATATCCGGGAACATGGCAGCCGCTGTCAGCGCAAGCGTTCCGGTGGTCGATGCACCGGCAATGCCGATCTTTCTGTTACCGTTAGCTTTCAGCCATGAAATTGCCGTCTCCACACGCTCAAGCGGGTAATTATGATGTCCGTAATCTTTTTTCGCGGGCGACATTGTGAGCACGTTTACACCGTACCCGCAAAGCCATTTCACTGCCGAGCGCGCAAGCTGATCCTCCGGATCATCCCCGATCATCGCGATGACCGCACAGTCTGAACCGTCGGCACACGCCCAATACGCACCGTAAAAGCCGGCGGTTCCCACATCAAAGTGCTGATGCTTCATTGCTTTCCCTCCATAATGTCCTTCACCAACTGCACCCAGCGCTCCGGATAACAGGCCAGCAGCTCCTCGTGCTGCAAGTCCTGCTCGTGAATGACTGGGTTTGCAAAGTGCCGTTCATAGCGCTCGCGGTATTTCTCACCCATTTTGAGCGCATAGAAAATATGAATCTCTGTTCCCGGAACGTTGATCTTGTCCGGCAGCGGGGTGACAAGGTCGGAATAGAACTGATTCTTGCAGCTCTGCACGGTCACATAGGGTCGTGCGCCGCCGAGCATCTCCATGAACGCTTGCACATAACCGCCCATTTCCGACTTTCGCTGCGTGAGGCGTTTTGCAGTAATCGACTCTTGAACCGTCCGCCCCGTATCACCGGGTAGATCAGCGGCAGCAGCAGATTTGTTTGCAGCTTTGCCGCAATGGGAGATGCTTGGTCAAGATCAGAGCTGCCGAGAATTCCGTAATCCATATGAATATTCCCCCGCGCCGCCAACAGCCCTACAAAGGAGCCGCCCAGCGAGCAGCCGTAGGCCGCCCGGATATGTCCGCCGCTATGCTCCTGAATGTAAGTTTCTATTTTCTCTGTTTCCTCCAGTATAGTGGGAAACTCGGTATGTTCCGTCTCATCGAAGCCGTCGTAGCTGATGCAGAGAACGCGATAGCTGTCCGCCAGCAGCGGAATGACCCGTCCAAAATTGCCCTTCCAGTGGCAGCAGGTGCCGGGGAGCAGCAGGATGACCAGCGCGTGCTCCGCACCGAAGGAATAAACTTTCATCTTCCCACTCCCTTCAGGAACCCGCTCTTTGCCATTTTTTCCGTGTCGTCCGATTCATCATAAGCGTCATAAGGCGCGGTGGGGTCGGGAACCCGCTTTCGGAACGGTGAGCAAAGCTTGTCCTTATGGGCAAAGGCGAACTCGAAGTTGTCCGTCCAGCCGGTGTGGCCGGTGAGGAACAGCGGGTGTAATCCACGGCTTTGCAGCTTCTGCTCCAGCGCCGCCAGCGACTTTACCGCCAGTTTGTTGCTTTCTGCCAGAGAGGAAATGAAGCTGTAGCCGCCGTCCGCGCCGAACCAGAGAGTGTCGCCGGTGAAGAGATATTTGTCGTCAATGAGATAGACCATATGCCCCCATGTATGGCCGGGGACGAGAAAGCACTCAATTTTGATGCCGTCAATCTCGAAAGTCTCGTCGTCATGCAGCAGCACCTTTTCGTTGTTAATTGTGACCTGCGGCAATTTATAGAGATGATATATGACTTTTCGCCGCACCTCGCCGGTGAGATACCGGTTTTCAATCTCGCCGATATAGAGCTTTGCGCTCCGGAACAAACCGGGGCTGTCTGCCTCCACCGCGCCCACGTGGTCGGTGTCCTGATGAGTGATGAGGATGTGCCGGATGGACTGCGGGTCGATGCCCAGCCAGCCCATTTTTTCTGCCAGCCGGTCGTAGTTGTACCCGGCATCGATTATGATGGTGGTGTCGCCCTTGCGGTAGAAGAAGATGTTCGCCACCCACTCCCGCGCGCAGGCCACGCGCTCATCCACCCAGCCGGTGTTCAGCGGCTTGAATATCTCCTTGCCGCGGTACATCTTGCTCATTTCTCTTTTCTGAAATTCGGTCGCTTTCTTTGACATCGGTATTTCCTCCTTACAGCAGCAGCCCGAGTCCCGCAAGGAGCAGGGAAATCACGGCCATTCCCACGGTTCCGAACAGCCATTTCTTTTGCTTATCGGCTTTTGAGATATACGGCATCAGATTCTCTGTCCCCGGGATTACCCATGCCTCTGTGTGTCCGACCCAGTAGCCGTCAATGCCAAACCGGTCGATGAGATTCATCACGGACAGGATCACAAAGCACTGCCAGAAACCGTCCCAAAATGTATGTGCGCCGTTGATGGCATACACGCAAAGAAGCACATAAAAAAGGTAGATTGGAATGCAGATCGCCTTGAAGCGCAGCGCGTTCCGTTTGATCTTCTCCCTTGTGGTCAGCCCCAGTGCGATGCATCGCTCCTGCACCTTTTCGCCATACAGATGCACCATGCCGACAGCGCCCTTTCGGATACCGACAGCGCAGACCGCCACCAGCAGTGCGCCCAGCCACAGTCCTTCCAGAATCGTTTGCAGCAGCATTCCTTATTCCTCCCGCTTCTGTCCTGTCACGCAGAGCCAGTCCATTTTGTTTTTATGGATTTGAACATTGCAGAATCCAGCGTTTTCCAGAAATGTTTTCAGCTCATCGCCGCTGTATATGGTCATACCGCCGATGATCTCCGTCCACTTCTCATCCTTGTCCGTGTCGCCACTGCTCTCGTTGCAGATGAGAAAGGTTCCGCCGGTCTTCAGCACCCGGCAGACCTCCCGAAAGCACTGCGGCAGATCAGGCCAGAAGTAGACCGTTTCAAAGGCCGTGACCGCATCAAACCAATCATCTGCGAAGATCATATCCGCCACACTGCCTTGCAGGACGGCACAGCGCCCCTCCGCGATGGCGGTCTCGTTGACCTTTTTCGTCTTCTCCACGCTGACGGGCGAATAGTCGATGCCCTTCACGATACCTTGCGGGCATTTTTTCAGCAGCCTTTTCATGTTCGCACCGCCACCGCAGCCGCAGTCCAGCACCTTGGCATCCGGCGCAGCATTCAGAAATTGAAGCCCCCAGCGCGCCACAGGGCTGTGACCCAAATTCATCATGGCGACCATGAGCTTCCCGCCGAGGCCCACAGGTTTGCGGGTGTTTTCAAAGAATGACATCTTCTACAACTCCTTTTCCAGAACGATGATCTTATTGGAAATATTCCGCACGGTGGGTAGCTTGTCCAGCAGTTTATAAATCGGTGCAAATACCGCCATGCCCTCCGTCAGGCTGTGTTCCTCGACGAATCGAAAACCCGGCAGCAGTTCGGCAAGTGCTTTCCCATTCTTGATTCCCCAAGTAAATTTTGCATGGCTGCCTTCGATGGATCTTTCCTTAAAGCGCTTCACAATCATCGGATTCATCGTTTCCACAAATACGGTTGCTTTGGAAAAACGGCTGGAAATCACCTTAAAAATTTGCTGCACATCTTTTGCGTTCAGGTACATGGTCAGTCCCTCAATGACAATCAGCACCGGTACATTCTGCTCGCTGATTTTGCCACCCCAATCGTCCATAGCGGACATAGCGATTTGCGAAATCGCGCCGCTTTCCGGCAGGAACTTCTCCCGCACCGCCATCGTCTCCGGCAGGTCGAGGTTATGCCAATGCGCATAACCTGCCATCCGGTAACAGCGGGTATCCAGCCCGCAGGCGATGTTGACCACCACCGCGCCGGGATGCGCCCCAAGCCAAGCCTTTGTCAGCTGATCCAACACAATGGTGCGGGCGATGACGCCGCCGCGCATGGCCGTATCTTTGTCGGCAAGGGAAAAATCGTAGTCCAGCTTTTCGATGAGTTCTTCCGCTTTTGCGTTGTGGATCGCACCTCTGCCGCTGCTCTCTTTCGCCCTTGCATAAACGGTTTGCAGCATGGTCTCCGGCACGTCGGAGAGCTTGATTATTTCTCTCATGTCATATTTCCTCCGCTTGCGTAGTCAGAAATTTTTCCGCATACCGGCAGAATTTTTCCGGGTGTACCATCACCAGCTCCGCATGGGCCATCTTGGGGATGCCATGGATGCGCGCCTTAGGGAAATAGCGCTTGATGAACCGGATATCCCGCCTGCGATCCTTCTTTTCGTCGTCGCCGTACCAGTAGGTGATTTTCGCGCCGATTTTAGCGGAGCGCTTCGGAAGCGCATAGTTGTTGGCAGACCAGAATACATTGCGGATCGTCCGATCGGAAAAGGTTTTGAGATAGACTTCCATGGCGTCGTACTCCTTTTTGGGGTCGTGCCCTGCGGGGGTGAACCGTTCCGGCGGAAAGGCCGCTTCCAGAATTTTTCGGCTGTTCGCCGCCATTTTAAAGGACACAATATCCCGCCAAAGCAGCAGCTTTCGCACCGGGTAGAGCAGCTGATAGGGCGTGATCCCGCCGTCGATAATGGCCCGGTCGATGGGCATTTCCCCCAATGCCAGCATACGGGTTAGGCAGGCGCCGCCCATGGAGCAGCCATAGGCCCCACCCAGACGGGAGACGCCGTGGATCTTCAAATAGGAGATCACTTCATCCACGGTCTGCTCCACGGAGGTAAAGTCGCCGGGATACTCCGGCTGATGGCCGTCATATACCACCTGAAAAACATGCCAGCTCTGAGAAAGCAGCGTGATCGTGTCGGCAAAAGCCCACACCGGCTCTGCCGTGCAGGGAAAAAACAGCAGCGTCCGCTCCTGCGCCTGCCCGTGTTCCAATATCTGCATGGCTCACCCCTCCGATTTCGCACACTCGGCGTAAGTCAGTGGGAAGGACGCTTTCAGCACGGTGCTTTTCCGCACCGTCCAGCCGTTCTCCCGCAGAAATGCCAGGTATTCGTGGCTTGTCCACTTGCTGTGGAGAGGGAAGCCCGCCAGCTTCATGAAAAATGCTTTGACCCTTCCAAAGAAAGCGTTATCTGCGTGGGTAAAGGTCGGCGCAACCAACACGCCGTCGTCTTTCAGCACCCGGCGAATTTCCGCCAATGCTCGCTCTGGTTCCGGTACAATGTGCAAAGCATTGGACACGATCACCACATCGAAAGACTGGTCAGCATAGGGCAGATAGAACATATCCTGCACGGAGAAATGCAGCTTGGCGGATCGGTTGTCCCGCTTCGCTTCTGCAATCATCTCCGGCGAAGCGTCTGTGGCCTCAATATGAGCGGCACTGTTTACAATGTTTTTGGCGATCAGCCCTGTGCCGGTCGCCAGCTCCAGAACGTTTTTTTGCCGTACCACAGGGCGCAGCAGCTCGTACAGCCGCTCGTAAGCCGCTGCGTCCTTGCGCATGAAGCGGTCGTACCGCCCGGCGTTTTTATCCCAGAAATTTTGACTGTTTCTCATGATTTCGCCCTCACAACGAGATGTTAAACTCCTCTAACTCACACAGATGACACAAGCGAGTTAGAGTAAGCTAACTGTATCCCTTTTGAAAAGCCGCATCACTGCGGCTTTTCCGCTTATGCAAATAGCTCCCGGCAGGCGCCCTGCACCAGCGTTTCCAGCACCTGCGGATAGAGCACCCCAATCTGCTCCTGATGGGAGACGGTTAAAATCAAGCCCCGCACTGTGGCGGCAGCCAGCGCCATACCGCCCTTGGGCTGCAGGCCGCCCATCTCCAGCAGGGTACGGATGTGCGTCTCGTCATCGTGGTAGTGGGCGGTCTTCACTTCTTCCGGCAGTCGGTGCAGAAGAAAATCTGCGTCATTTTCGATGAACACAAAGGCTTTCGTCTCGGCCAGCCACCGACAGGCCGCCAGGATCGCCGCTGCCGCGCGGTCGGTAGGCAATAAGGCTGTATTTTCCTGCAAAGACTTCTGCGCCGCTGCGAAACACTCTGTATGGATATCCTCCAGCACGGCGAAAAACAGCAGCTCCTTGGAATCAAAGAATTTATAAAACGATCCCTTGGAAATACCGACGGAATTTGTCAGCTGCTCCACTGAGGTTTTCCGCATCCCGATGGTAATGCCGCAGCGCCGGGCTTCCCGGATCAGGTCTTTGCGGATCTGTTCATTCTGTTCATCTGTAAAAGCCACTGCGCACGCTCCTCGGATTTATGACCACATTGTTCATTTCAGTCAAATTGTAGCACGAGCCGAAGATGTTGTCAACGGCGTCGTTTTGCTTTCCATCATGATCAAATCAGATCCAGCCTTTCCATCTCAAACGGCACAACCACGGATTTCAGCAATCTCGCCTTCGGCAATGCTGTGGTTGCGCTGGGCAATGGTCAGCAGTTCATCCGCAGATACGCTTTCATCCTTGTATCCGCTTTGGACGGCAAACTCGGAAATGACTTCTGCGCGGTTTTTGCCGAATTGTTATAGATTGCGCCAATCTGCCGCACGTGCCGATACTCCGCAAGGCTGGCAAAGGAACCGGCTTCGACCATCATGCGGCAGAACAGCGGCCCGTCCCGGACATAGTGTTTCGCGTATTTCAGGAACTCCGTTTCCTGCTCCGGGTCGAACCTCGGCAGACAGTACAGCAGCATTTGCAGAACTTCCAGCTTGTAGTCCAGAAAGCGCGCCGGATCGTAACGGTCAATGCCATTGCGGGTGAGAAAGCGGTAAATCGCGCTGTTCAGACGCTTTTCAGCGTGGTGCAGGAAGAAGCAGAAGCACAGCAACTCAGAGAAAACGAGCGGCTGTGCTTTTCTGTTCTATCCAATTACGCCCGTGTCCTGCGGAGGTGGTCAGGCGGCAGCTTGCCCATCAGGAGCTGGAAGTGATTCTTGCCCTTTAACTTGCTGGGCTCCAGCAGATCCTGCACCAGCTTGAAGACAGAGACGATGTGCCGGCGCTCCTGTGGGTGCTCCTCATCCGGCGGCAGAAACTCCGCCAGCATCAGGATGACCGAAGTGAGCAATCCCTCCGCCGCATCATAGAAAAAGGCATTCTGTCCGCGGTTGCTGTCATCGTCATCGGGGTTGACAATGGTTTTATTATACTCCTTCACAGATGCTTTCAAGATGAAATTTCCAAAAAGAAATGGGGTGACGCTTGTATGCGTCACCTCATAACGATTGATTTGGTTGATTTTTAGAGGGTTAGGTTTATCCAAATTAGTATAACACTTTTATTTTCTGTATTTTGAGGGAGTAAATCCATAATACCTTTTGAATATTTCAATCAATCTACTGGGGTTGGAGTATCCAACAATTCTTGAAATTTCCGCAATGGTGAGGTCGGTCTGAATAAGCATATGCTCGGCTACAGAGATCCTTTTCCTCTGAATGTATTCAGTAATGGACATATTATAAACTGACTTAAATAGCTTTTTCATTTTGCTTTCACTCATACATGCAATGGTGGAAAGCGTCTGCAACGTAATATTAAAACTGTAATGTTCGTCCATGTAATGCGTTAGTTCATCTAATGCCTGCAAATCTGTTTTGTTAATGGGCTGGCCATTCTCTTCATTTAGTCTGTTTTCTTTCAAATATGAAGCAAGATAAGAGATGATTTCATATATTTTTGCTTCTACTGTAATTCTGGACGCTTTCATGGAAAGCAGATACTCATATAGGCTTTGCATAGCATGATTAACATTTGGTAAATAGAATTTCCCTTTTTCTTTGAGAAAATCAGAAAAGTTCACTTCAAGATCACCGGAAATTTCCTGGAGATACTGATCAATAAATTCCTGGTCAACCTGCACGGTAATACATCTTAATGGAATCTGAGGATGATAAATAGCTTTATACTTTTCAGATGGTTCATAGCAGCGCAATGTATTCGGAGAAATATTTTGATACGGATAGAATTCATCTCCTGCGCCACTAATATAGAGAGCAAGTACATAACCAGACCCAATATGTTCTCCGACCATAGTTTCCTGGTTAAATCTTATATCTGTCGCTGTAATGATGAAATCGTGGTGAACCTCACTCGTCCATTGAAATCCAGTTCCATATTTTAGGTTGATCTTATAATATGTTCCGTACTCTATTGGATTCTTTATCGATTCAACAAAGAAATCATCTCGTTTAACTTCTATCATTGGCTCCTCCCAAAGATACCTCGTTTAGATTTATTAATACCTTGTTTAGACTTTATATCTGTTTTGCCCTTTACAGTTAGCTAAAACTAATTATAATGAAAGAGGTGATGTATGTCAAACCGTTTTTAAGCAAAAAGAGGTGTATATTTGAAGTCAATGCGCAGTTTATATAAAAAACTATTTCATTATGTCCAAGATAAAAGAATTTGGGCATATTTCTCCATGGCACTATCTGCCGCTGCCGTCTGCTCATATATGGGAGCATATTGGTTTCTGTGGCAGTCCATTGTGTCTATTCTGGTTATTCCCGTATATGAGAAGGCTATGTATGACGCAATTATTGTAGTCATACTTATGATTTTACGAGGCATTCTCAACATTGCATCGGCAACGTGTTCCCACTACTTAGGCTTCCGGCTTGAAACAAACTTAAGGAAAAATGGGCTTCATAAATTATTGGATGCCTCTTCTTCCTTTTTTGACCATAACAGCTCTGGAGAGATTCGAAAAATTATTGATGATAACGCAGCAGAAACACACAAAACAGTGGCCCATTTGATTCCGGACAACGTCACTGCTGTTATGACGCCGGTGTTAATGTTTGTGCTGATGTTTGCAATAGACTATCGCCTTGGTATTCTCCTGATCCTTACAACTGTGATTGGTGTTCTTCAGTATCGTAAAATGTCCGGTGGTACTGAATTTCTGTCTGGCTATTCAGCGGCGCTTCAAAAAATGAGTGCGGCAACAGTAGAATATGTCAGAGGAATGCAGATCATAAAAATCTTCGGTGTAACTGTACAGTATTACAAAACTCTGATTAACTCAATCAAAGAGTACAAACAGTACGTCTATCAGTATAATTTCATACCGTTGTCGTAGACCACACCATAGGGCGTCACCGTGCCGCTGCCGCTTTCGATGAGCCGCCGCGCGGTTTCCTCGCCATCCAGCGCATCCAGTTCCTCTGTTTTGGCGCTGCCGCCGTGCAGGTTCATGTAGTGGTCACGGCCAACAGCGGCGAGGTCGGAAAAGTCGGTGATGACCGTAGCCTGCTGGCAGCAGAAGGTCAGGTTGATGAGATCCTTTAACTCAAACAGCTCCAGCTTGTGGGCCATTGCCTGAAACTGTGCGGCCTCGCCGGTGTCGAAGCTTTCCAGCCGCTTGGCGAGATAGTTCAGCTCCTCCACATTGACCGTGAGCATTTCCGCTCGTTTCAGGACAGTGTAGAAACTGTCGATCTTCTCCACCTTGCAGTCCGTCTTGACCGCGTCGCCGATCTCCAATGCCTCCAACAGCTCCATGCAGTGTGCGTACTGGTCATGTGGGATGGGGAATGGGATGGTCGCCACGCCGTATTCCGGGTGGTTGGGATTACCGAGAACCGCTTGAATCATCATGTTTCATTCACTCCTTTTTCCAAATTCAAAACCGCATCTCCGTATTTGGCCATCAGTAGTGCGCCAGTGATCAGGTGGAACGCCTCATCTGTGACCAATTCCGGAGACGCAAGGTCTGCGAGAGTGATATTACAGCAGCCGACCGCAATGGCCTTCGCCGCCTGGTAGACGCTGTATAGCTCCGGCTCGATTCCTCCGAGCCGGACGCTTTGGAAGTCAAAGCCGTCATTCCCGCATTTCCAGACCATCCTGCGCCAAAGGCTCTCGTATGCCGTGAGCAGGAAGAGGGCCGCTTTGTTCCGGTCGGACAAACGCCAGCAGCGCTCTCGCCAATGTGTCCATCTTCGCCGGTGGGCATCGGACAGGAAGAATTGGAAGAATTGAGGTTTCCTCTCTCTAAATTGCTGATGCATCCTTTTTCGGAACTGCGGCCCCATAGAGGGGGTGAAGCAGTCCCGCATGAACGCATTCAGCTCCAGCACACCTGCCTCGATTCGCTCCTCCAGGCAGGTACATTCACATAGGCGGCACGGATGCTTGCGGACATAGTTCTGGCAGTATTCGCACGCCACATCTTCGGGCGTGTAACGAAATGGGCTGCGGTATATTCCACCACCTCTGGGCTTTTGACCGGGCTGAGACATCATCAACTGCTCCAACGCCTGCAGCGGCGTGTCTCGCATGAAATAGTACGGCATAAGCGAACTCCTCTCTGAAATGAAAAAAGGGCCGGAATCTTATTGCCAAGACTCCGGCCCGTTCCGTTTGATATTACATTGTCTGTTGCTGCGCGACTTGTTCCAAGGCTTCTTCCTGCTGCCGGATTCGCTCGTCCAAATCCGGCACACACTCCTCAATCTGCTGCTGAACACTGCGGATCATTTTTTCCTGCTCTCCCGTGAGTTCAAAGAAATCTCCGTCTACAGAGTCCGCACAGCAACGATAAATCTCGGTCATCTGCTCTGGGGTGAAAAGCCGTTCCTTTTGAATCAGCCCGGAGCGGATAGCAAAGTCCTGTTTGGCTCCTGCATAGTTCTCCATGAAATAGTGCCCATGACATACTCCTGTGTGCCCATAGGCCCAATCCCATGTGACGAAGTGGACTCCGTGTTTGCTCTGAACTCCAGCCAGCACAGTGCCGTTGAAATCCGCCAGCACCTTGTAGCCGTCCTCCAGACTGTCGGCTTTCAAAAAGGGCGCCATCTCCATCTGCCGCATATACTCCGCTGTGGTCCTGACAATCTCATACACCTTGTCCTTGGCAGCGATCCGTTCCGGCTCGTTGATATCCTCATTGTGGTAGGTAATACCGCCGTTATCGGTCACCTCACAAAGCGGCGCACCGTCAAGCAGGATACACAGCCTGTCAGTGTGAACTTCGTCCAACTGGAAACCCTCCTTGGCAAGGACGATTGCTGCTTCTCTGAGGTAACAGACCTTTTCTTCTGCGCTGATGCTCATATAGCTCCTCCCATGCATAAAAAATAAGGCCGGAGCGATCATGCTCCGACCTACAAATGCAGGCGCTGCGACCAGCGCCCTTTTTGAAATGAAAAAGGGCACCGCTTTCTTAGTCCGTCAGGACCAACAAAACGACGCCCAAATCTTTATGATTCTTTTTTGAGAAAAATACCGCTGCCAGCCGGAAAAATCACCGCTGAAAAAGGGCGCTGGCTGAACGCATCTGCATGAAACAGGAAAACGCCCGGTTCGAATCGGGGCAGACGCCCTGAAACAGCGATTTGCATCTATGGTTTGAGAGAAGAAATCCGGGCTTGAAAAAGCCCGGAAACGGTTGATGCGCCTGACTTTTCGCCAGACGCATCTATACCGTTTCGTTAATATGGTCGGAGTGTAATTATAGGATTTCAGAAAACGCAGATATATCAACAGTTTGCTGGCAGTCGGCAAGAGGTATTTATTCTAAAAATTCAAAATGACGAGAACAACGCCGCCCAACAGGACAACGGGCGGCGTTTTCGTATAGAAATCAAGCAGAAACAAGGGCGATATTTTCTTCTTTTTCTCTTTGACTCCATCGAATTACTTTCACATCATAGTTTGCAAAAGCATCCTCGACTCCTTTTGCAACGGTATTCTGATCGTTCAGTATAACAACAAGTTGACTGTCATTTTTTCGTGAAGGCTTAGTATCATTCCAAGCAAACAATATATTCCCCATACTGGATTTATTGGGGTTATTAACCGCTTGGCATAGACGCTCTGGTTTAGCCTTTGTCCGTTGCAATAGGAAGTCGTAGTTATGGGCAAATCCCGAAATGCCTGTAAACTGGACATTATCTGAGTAAAAAATCTCTTTCTGCTCAAAGAACTCTTGAATATCATCAAGAAAGAGTGAGGCAACTTTAGACTTGGAGATTGCAAACATATCATCAATTCGCAACATAGCTTGAATGAATAAATGTTTTTTCTGGGCAAAAGAATTAGCCGGGGCCTTACAAATCAATTCATCGCCATCAAGTCTTACACCATACTGATTTAATATCCGTTGTAGATGGCTTTTTCGTGCGGGTGTAAATTGAAATCCCGCCATCTTCAAATTGCGAATTGTAGCGCTATCATCTGTAAAGTAGATGTCATCGCCAATTTGACGCACATAGATTTGAAGATAATCATTTGCGCTATCCAAATAAGGAGTTGTAATCTCGTAATATTCTCCTACTTTTTCAAATGTAATTTCCTGTTTTAACCATGTTGCGTAATCGTCAATAAGTTTTTGAATATCCAAGATTAACTCCTCCTTTCATTACAATAGTTCAAGTTGATAGTTGATATTCGGCTGTTCAACAACATTAAACTTCGTTAAAAAAGCAATCGTGTTGTCTACAAAAGCATCTTCTTGGACATCTTCCGCTGGAAAAGCATAATTGCGTCCATATTCTTCTGTGTATATATGCCAATGGCTACCACAAATTTTCTCACCATTAGGGTTGTAATGAACATTAGACGGGCTGATATGAAGCTCCAACAACATTGTTCCATTCTTTTTGATTCGGGCGCCAATGTTATACTTGAACGGTTGGATTTTTCCACGGTATATCTTTATTGCAAAAATATCCTTTTTAGTATCCCCAACAACATCAAATTCTTTCTCATTACCACGGGTAGGAAAGTTGATTTCTTGTACCAGAGATTTCTTCGTCATCTCAAGCAGTTGGCGTGCTTCCGCATCTGTCAATTTGTTAGAACTCAACTGATCATCCCTCCCTTTTTGTATAGTTTACCATTACTTATCATGCTTTTCAATATTTTAGAGATGTGCGACAAAAATTTTTAGCTGAACAACGCCGCCCAACAGGACAACGGGCGGCGTTTTCATATATAACACCACGAAGGGAGGTCACTTCCACCCGGCCAGTCTGCGGACTGGCTTTTTTTCATGCCACAAAAAGGAGGTTTGCAAATGGCAGATGATAAGAAAAATATTCCCGATGTAGCCTCACCTACTGAGGCACCCGCTCCCACGGTAGAAGTTGCCGCCGTGCCGGAGCCGCCTACTCCTGATCCTGTGCTGACTGACGCGGAGACGGTCATGCTGGAACACGAGGGGCAGGCGGCGCTCTTTGAAATGGGCGGGGCCGTGCCAGATCTCGCCGATGCTGTTACCCACGCTGAGGTGGAGGAGCCTGCCGCTCCCGAAGTCCCCAAGGCTGGAAAGGAACAGGCGCAGCCGCCCGCTCCCGGCAAGGACGACCCCGCCCCGGCACATTCCGGCAAGGTGGTGGATTTTGCCGCCGCCCGTGACGAGGCGGCCAAGGAGGAGAAAAAGGCCGTCAAGCAGAAGCCGCCCACGGAAAAGGACAAGGCCGCCAAGCCCGGCAGAAGTCGCCCGTCCAAGGATGGCAAGGCCTCTCCCGATAAGGCAAAGCCGCCCAAACCTCGGGACAAAAAGTCCCAAAGCAAGCCCGCCCCGGAGAAGCCTGTCGTGGATAAGGGCAGCGCTCCCGCTGGTGCGGAGGTCACGCCGGAGCCGTCTGCGCCCCGTGACGCCACCCGCGCCGAAAAAGAGGAGATCGTCTATCTCAACCTGTCTGACCTGCACCCGTTCAAAAATCACCCCTTTGGTGTCCGGGACGATGCGGAAATGCAGGGGCTTGTGGAGTCGGTCAAGGCGGCTGGCGTTAATCAGCCTGCGCTGGTGCGCCCCCGTGAGGATGGCGGCTATGAGATCATCGCCGGACACCGCCGCCAGCGGGCAAGCGAGCTTGCCGGATTTGCGAATATGCCGTGTATCGTCCGCAACATGACGGACGATGAAGCCATCCTTGCCATGACGGATGACAACCTCCGCCACCGTGAGCGTATTTTGCCCACGGAAAAGGCGCAGTCGCTCAAAATGCAGGTGGAGGCCATCAAGCACCAAGGCTCCCGCCCCGGCGAGGAGGACAAGGATGCCGGAAAACGCTCCACGCAGGTCGTGGGAGATCGCAACGGCATGAACTACAAGCAGGTGCAGCGGTATATCCGCCTGACCGAGCTTGTGCCGGATTTGCAGAAAATGGTGGACGAGAAAAAGCTGGCGTTCACCCCGGCGGTGGAGATCTCATTCATCCGCCCCAAAAATCAGAGGTATATCGCCGTGTCCATCGAGGGGCAGCAGTCCTCGCCCTCGTTGTCGCAGGCACAGAAAATGCGAGAGCTGGACAAGGACGGCAAGCTCAACGGTGATGTGATCGACGGTATTCTGTCGCAGGAGAAAAAGGAGGTAGACAAGGTGATCATCAATAGTGCAGAGTTGGAAAAGTATTTCGGCAAGGACAAGTCCCCGAGGGAAATGAAAGACAAGATCATTTCTCTGCTGGATGACTGGAAGGCCAAGCAGCCGCCCGAGCTGGGCAAGCCCGAAAAGAAAATGGATTTGGAAAAGTGACCTTGGGACTTTTTGTCCCGAGGTCTTTCGTTTCCCCGAATGGCTCTTGTGGTTATATCCCCCGTCGCCGCCCGTATTCCAGCATGGCCGGGAGCGGGCTGTCAAGGGTGCATCGCACCGCTGTTTTCAGCGGCCAGCCCTTGACCGCCTGTCCCGGCTATGCTTTTTCTCCGGCAAGCGGCGGGGGTATATCCTCCAGAGCCGCCCCCTTTCCCAAGAATGGGAAAGGGCGTGGGGTTTGGGTTGAACTACTACATTACAAAACGGAGGTATTTTACAATGAAACGACCCCTTGCGTACATTACCGCCGCAGGCGTAAGCAGCGACCACGAAAACACAAAGCTGGCGGCGCAGTATTGCCGCACGGTGTATGAGGCGGGCTTTTCGCCCATCTGCCCGACGCTCTATCAGCCCCTTTTCCTCAATGACGCCGTTCCAGAGGAACATAAGAGCGGCATCGACATGGGGCGCGACCTGCTCCGCCGTTCTCATGTGCTGGTGGTGTGCGGTCATACCGTCACCGAGGCCATGAAAAATGACATCGCCGTTGCCCAGAGGCTCGGGATCACCGCCACCACCCTTGAGGGCATATTGACCGTCAAGGGACAGGGGCGCAGATAAGATGACGGTGCTCCGGCTGGGGAGCCTGTTTGACGGGATCGGCGTGTTCCCGCTGGCGGCGGTACGCTGCGGCATTGAGCCGGTATGGGCAAGCGAGATCGAAAAAGCCCCTATCTCCATCACCAAGCGCCACTTTCCCGATATGGCGCATTTGGGGGATGTGACAAAGCTGGACGGGCGGGATCTTCCGCCCGTCCATATCATCACCTTTGGCTCACCGTGTCAAAATCTCTCGCAGATCGGCAACCGCAAGGGACTTGCGGGAGAAAAGTCCAGCCTGTTTTTTCAAGCCATCCGCATTATCCGTGAAATGAGGGAGGCGACAAATGGTCTATTTCCAGCAATCGCTGTTTGGGAAAATGTCATGGGAGCGTTTTCATCAAATGACCGGATGGATTTTAGAGCCGTCCTATCCGCTTTCACAGACGCCGATGTTTCAATGCCTGCTTCTGGAAGATGGGCAGGAGCCGGAATGGTGCGAGGGCGAACGCCTGACCTCTGCTGGCGGCTCATGGACGCCCAGCATTGGGCAAGCCCCCGGCTGGCACGACGGCAGCGCATCTTTCTTGTGGCAGACTTTGGAGGACGGCGCTCCCACGAAATACTTTTTAAGCCCCGCACAATGCAGTCACTTTCTGCATCTGGCAGAGATAGCGGGCTGCCCGCCGCCTGCGGAGATCGAGGCTCTTTTATTGAAGCAGGGCGGCGCATACCGATCACCCGACCCTTTCAATGCTTCCGTATGCGGGCGTCCGCCAAGGAACGGACGGAAACAGCGTTCCGAAACAGCTTCGGACTGCCAACTGACCCTTTTCCCACTCTGTTAGCGGGCGGCATTTCGCCCTTTGCCTTTTGGTATGAGGACGATCCCGTCGGGGGCTGCGTCCGCTTTCCCACGGAAACGGAATGTGAGCGGCTCATGGGGCTGCCGGAGGGCTGGACAAGGTACGGCGCGGACGGCGAGGAAATTCTATCCTCCCACCGCTACCGAGCATTGGGAAACGCCATCGCGCTGCCCTGTGCCGAGTACATCATGGCGGGGATCGCGGAGGCGCTGACAAAAGGAGGTGCAAATGACGGTATTTGAAGCCTACATCACCAACCTCGGCAAATACGCCGAGGGGCAGTTTGTGGGCGAAACGCTGAAATTTCCGGCCACCACGGAGGAGGTGCAATCGCTCTTAAAGAACATCGGCGTGGATGGTGTGCGGTATGAGGAGTTTTTCATCACCGCCTTTGACGGCGATGTGATGGGCTTATACGACTATCTCACCGAGTATGAAAACTTGGACGAGCTGAACCATCTGGCACATCTCATTTCCGAGTTGGACAGCGACGAGATCGAAACGCTGGAGGCCGTACTCAACAAGGGCGACCACACTTCCAGCGTGGCGGACATCATCAACCTCGTTCACAATCTGGACTGCTACGATCTGCACCCCGGCGTGACCGATGATGAAACGCTGGGGCGCATCTATGTGGAGGACATGGAGCTGCTGGATGTGCCGGATAATGTGCTGCCTTACTTCGATTTTGAAGCCTATGGGCGGGATATGCGGATCAATGAGGGCGGCCACTTTGCCCCCACGGGCTATCTGACCCGCAGCGGCGACTTCAAGGAGGTGTACCACGGGATCGAGGATATTCCCGCCGAACACCGCATTTTTGCATACCCCAAGTTGAATATCCGGGAGCAGATGGCGGCCTACAAGGAGGTCATAGACCGTTCCTCTTTGGAGGGCGAACGCCTGCACCCGAAAAAGGAGCATGATGAACGCTGACCTTGGGACATTTTGTCCCGAGGTCATATTTCTATCAGAGAGGAGGCGATGACGGCTGGTAGACGAGGATATTTCCCGGCGCACGATTGCCGTATCGGTGAAAGCGTCGAAGCTGACCGCCCGGGGGCTTGCCTTTGTTGTCCGGGCGGTGGGACGCAAGATCGCCAAAGCGCACCGGGCAAAGCAGACGCCCCACGGCAAGCAGACCGTGAAAAAGCTCATGGCGCACGGCACATCCACCAACAGCCTTGAACTGTCCGGGGACACGAAGCTCTTTGACCGGGTAGCCCGAAAATGGAATGTGGACTACGCCTTTTATCAGACCGAACCGGGGAAATACCTGCTGTTCTTCAAATCCGGGCAGGCGGACGCTATGACCGCCTGTTTTTCGGAATACTCCCGCAAGGTGCTGGATAAGGCCAAGTCCCGCCAGCCCACGATCCCCGAACAGATGAAGCAGGCGGAACAGCAGCTTGCCAAGGAAAAGCCTCAGAAAGAACACATTAAGGAGGCCGTGCATGGTGACAGATAAGCTCCGTAAATATGTGCTGCCCAACATTCCTTATGTGTTCATCGGCTGGGTGTTCCTCAAGCTGGGGACGGCGTACCGTCTGGCGGCAGGCAGTGATTTCGCCCATAAATTCATCGGGCTGGGTCAGACTGTCGGCGCAGCCTTTGCCGACTTTGCCCCCGGCCTTGCCCCCTTTGACTGGCTGGTGGGCATTGTGGGGGCGGCGGTGTTCCGCCTGCTGATCTACTTCAAAAGCAAGAACGCCAAGAAATACCGCCGGGATGCGGAATACGGCAGCGCCCGCTGGAGTGCATAATTTTAAGTGTAAATGACACATACATGGACGCACAGGAGGTTATGCACATGACTGATTATAGCAAAATTACAGCCCTTTACTCCCGCCTTTCCGTGGGCGACGAGGACAGGGACGGCGGCGAGAGCAACAGCATACAGAACCAAAAAATATTTTTGGAGAACTATGCCAGAGGGCAGCACCTGACCAATATCCGGCACTACATCGACGATGACGAAAGCGGCAGATTTTTTGACCGTTCCGCCTACTCCCGCATGATGGACGATGTGGAAAACGGGAAAATCGGTGTCTGCATTATGAAAGACCTTACCCGCTGGGGGCGCGACTATCTCCAAGTAGGCAATGCGATGGAGATATTCAGACGGAACAATGTGCGCTTTATCGCGGTCAACAACGGCATTGACAGCGAGAAGCCCGACACATTGGAGTTTGCGCCCTTTATCAATATCATGTCGGAGTGGTATGCAAAGGACATCAGCAAGAAAGTGAAAACGGGCATTAAGACCAAAGGCATGAGTGGAAAGCCGATTGTCACCGAAGCCCCTTACGGCTATATCAAAGCCCCGGATAACAAGGACTTTTGGATAATCGACGAGGAAGCCGCCGAGGTTGTACGCCTTATTTTCCGTCTGTTTTTGGACGGGAAAAACCGAAACCAAATCGCCGTATATCTGACACAGGAACAAATCCCGTCCCCCACTTTCTACATGAAAGACCGCGGGCGGGGAACCTGTAAAAATAAGACACTCAACGAGGATAACCGCTGCAAGTGGAACAAAGCCACCTTGACCAATATCCTCACACGGCAGGAGTATTGCGGCGATGTGGTCAACTTCAAGACTACAAAGCATTTCCGGGATAAACATAACCACTATGTAGACCGGAGCCAGTGGCACATCACAGAAAATGTGCATGAGCCGATTATCAGCCGCAGCGATTTTGAAACCGTACAGCGGATTTTGAAAAACGCGCCCGTCAAACGCCCCAACGGGGACGGGGAAATCCACCCTCTGTCCGGCTTGCTTTTCTGTAAGGACTGCGGCGCAAAAATGCACATTCGTATAGATTACCGGAACGGCGGCAAGCGCCATGTTGCCTATTGCAGCGAGTACCACAAGGGAAAAGCCAAGAACCCTAAATGCCACTCCCCGCACATCATGGACGCGGACTTGCTCATGCAGACCATCACGGAAGTGCTGAAGAAAATCGAGGACTATTCTATCAGCAATCGGGCGGAGTTTGAAGCCTTAGTGAAAAAGAACCTTGCCATGCAGCAGACCGACCAGACCAAGAAACAGCAGAAGCGTATTCCGCAAATCACGACACGCCTTGAACAGATTGACAAGGTGCTGAACAAGCTCTATGAGGACAACGCCCTCGGCACGATCCCGCAAGACCGCTATGAGCAGATGTCGCAGAAGTATTCAGAAGAATACTACGCGCTGAAAGCGGAACTTGCCACGCTACAAGAGCAGCTATCCGCTTATGAGAACGCGGGAGGACGGGCGCAGAGGTTTTTGAAGCTGACGGAACGCCATGCCGCCTTTACCGACCTTACACCCACCATTCTCAACGAGTTTATCAGCCGGATTGAAGTGCATGAGCGCGACCAGAAAAGGGCGAGATACGCAATCCAGCACATCAGCATATATTTCAATTATATCGGCAAGTTTGAGAATGAAGTGACACAGCTTGCAGAACCGACCGAGCAGGAAATCCGGCAAATGCGGGAGGAAATCGAAGAAGCCAAAAAGGAAAAGAGCCGCGCCTATCACCGGCAGTATTCAAAGGAGTACCGGGCGAGAAATCTTGAAAAGCAACGGGAGTATGACCGCATGAAAGCGCGGGAATACCGGGCAAGGCGAAAGGCACAGGCAGCCGCACAGCCCACACAGTAAAACAGAATAACCGTCAACCAAGAGGGATTTTCCGAACTACGGGAAATCCCTCTTTTGCGCCCAAAGAAAGGAGCCGCCTATGGCAGAACAGACCCCCGACAGTATCATCACGACCCAGAGGAACGGGCAGACCATTGTTGCGGAGTTATATTTCAATCACAGCAGCACAGAAACATTCCGCGACAAGCTGCTCAAACTGGTACTTGCCGACAGCTCGCGTTTATCCGCGTCTGACGGTCAAGAGCCGGAAAAAACAGAAATCTTGCGATAACAGCCGCCCCGACGATATATTCCCTGTTCGGGCGGTTTCTATTTGAAAATCCTCATTTTTCCCAAGTCAAGAGCCGGGAAAAACACCCGAAAAATGCCCCTATTGCGTAACAGGGGCGCAGAAAGGAGAGTTTATGAGAACAGGGCTTACGAAGCAGGAAAAGACCACCGATATTTGGTTTGACGAGAAAGACCCGCTAATCTATATCCGCACCCACAACACCGACCTCAAGAACAGGCTAACCGCCTATGCCACAGCCCACCCCGGCGAGTGCCGTCAGACCGACGCAGACCCGGACACGGGCTGCATGGAGTTTGAAATCCGCAAGGGGCGTTTCTCTTTCCGTCTGACCGCCCCATACAGCGAGGAACGGCGGGAAGCAGCGCGAAGGTATGCCAGAGAAAATAATGCCGCTGACAGGTTGAAATGAGGTAGACTGGTTCACAGTTTTGTGCTATACTTTAGCCAAGCAACGGAGCGACAAATCGGAATTTTACAAAGGAGTGTGATTGTATGAAAAAATTGATAGCACTTGTTTTGGTTTTGGTATTGCTCCTTTGTTTGGCTGCTTGCGGCAACAAATTGGTAGAGGGGTCTGAAAAAACTTACTACGGAACAGTCACAGACCGTGCTATGAGTGTAGTAAATGAGGGAGATCGCCAAGGTCGCGCATATATCTCAATTACCACCGACAATGAAGATATTCAGTTTTGGCTAACAAAGGATTGTGAAACTAATGCCCAAATTGGAGATAAAGTAATTATTGAAAGTGCAATAGAAGAACAGACAAACTTACTCGTTGCAACAAGCATTACAGTTGAGTAAATTCCAGTTTATCGGGCAGATAACGCCTACTCAATAACAGAATACACCAACTGAGAGCAGCTATTTTCGTACAGAAAACGGCTGCTCTTTTCTTTTAGCCATAAGCAGAAAGGAGCGACCAACCATGACAAAGCCAAGAGAGAAAACCCGCGAGGAGCTGCAAGCCGAGATTGAGGACGGAAAGAAGAAACTCCGGCAGCTTGAAAACCGGGAAAAGATGTTACGTCAGAAGCTATCCAAAGAGGAACGCAGGACACGCAGCCACCGCCTTATCGTCCGGGGCGCGGTCTTTGAAAGCATTGTGCCGGAAGCAAAGGGCATGACCGACGAGGAAGCTGCCGCGCTTCTCCGGCTTGCATTAACGAGTGAGCCGGTACGGGAGTTTTTGAGAAAACGAGCCGAGGAAACGACAAGCTGAAAATCCCTTAGGAACTAAGGGCGCACTTATACACCCTTGCGGGCGTGTGCGCTCTGCCGAGGGCTTATCTCCGCACAGGGAGCTTTCCCCGCGCTCCGATATGGCGGCTTTGCCGCAACAAGGGGCTGCACCCCTTGCGCCGCTTCGCGGCTATCCCTGCACACCCACAAAAACAGTACACCCGCCGTTGGCGTCTGTACCATTTTTGCGGGTTTTATTATCCTATCCGGGAGGTGATACCCATAGCCATTTACCATTGGAACATCGGCATTGTGAGCCGAGGAAAAGGCAAATCAGCCGTTGCCGCAGCCGCCTACCGAAGCGGTGAAAAGCTGACAAACGAATGGGACGGAATGACCCATGACTACACCCGTAAAGGCGGCGTTGTCCATACAGAAATCATGCTGCCGCCCCACGCACCGCCCTCTTTCTCTGACCGTTCAACCTTGTGGAACAGCGTGGAACTTTACGAGAAAGCCGGGAACGCCCAGCTTGCGCGTGAGATTGACGCAGCGCTCCCCATAGAATTATCCAGAGAGGAACAGATCCGGCTTGTCCGGGAATACTGTTCCTCTCAATTTGTTTCCAGAGGAATGTGTGTGGATTTTGCCATTCACGACACCGACAGCGGCAACCCCCATTGTCATATCATGCTGACTATGCGACCACTTGACGAGCGCGGAGCATGGGCGGCGAAATCCAAAAAGGAATATGACCTTGATGAAAACGGTGAGCGTATCCGCTTGCCAAGCGGCAGATACAAGACGCACAAAATTGACCTTACAGGCTGGAACGACAAGGACAACACCCTCTTGTGGCGCAAGGCGTGGGCTGACTTTACCAACGACTTTTTGGAGAGAAACGGAAGCCCGGAGCGTATCGACCACCGCAGCAACGCCGAGCGCGGCATAGACGAAATACCCACCGTCCACATGGGCGTGGCGGCTTGCCAGATGGAGAAGAAAGGCATCGCCACCGAGAAAGGCGAACTGAACCGAAATATCCAAAAGGCAAACCGCCTTATCCGGGAAATCCGGGCGCAGATTGGGAAGCTCAAGGAATGGATTGCCGACCTGTTCAAAGCGCGGGAAACCGCCCCGGAACAGCCGCCGCAATCTCCCAACCTTGCAAATCTGTTGATGAAGTATTTGAGCATTCAGAGAGAAAAGAGCCGGAAGTATTCGCAGAGTTGGCAACAACAGCACACAGCCGATGAACTGAAAACCATAGCGGCAGCGGTCAACTATCTTTCCGAGCATGGTATCTCTAATCTTGACGAGCTGGACGCTTCTCTTTCCTCTGTCAGTGATAGAGCCTATTCAATCCGGGAGGGAATGAAAACCGCCGAGCAGCGCATGAAAGAGCTGCAAAAGCTGATAGAGAACGGCGAGAATTATTTGCAGTACAAGCCCATTCATGCCGAACTGAAAAAGCTGAAAAATGGCTGGACGAACAAACGGGATAAGTATGAGGAAGCCCACCGCGCCGAGCTGACTCTATGGAACGCAGCAAGCCGCTATCTCCATGCAAATCTGACGGATACAAAGACGCTGCCTATCTCCGAATGGAAACAGGAATACGCTGACCTCAAAGCGCAGAGAGATACCGACTACACCAAACTGAAAGCTGCCCGCGCCGAAGTTGCCGAGCTTCAGAAGATACGCAAATGCGTGGATATTGCGCTGAAAGCCGAGCAGCCGGAGCAGACACAGAACCGCACCAAGCGGCACGATATAGACCGCTGAAAGGAGTTGAACTTTTATGTATTACACCCAAGAACAGATAGACCGCGCCAACCAAGCCGACCTTGTTTCTTTTCTGCAAGGACTGGGCGAGCAGCTTACCCGCGCCGGACAGGAGTACCGCTGGAAGCGGCATGACAGCCTGACAATCCGGGGAAACAAGTGGTACAGGCACAGCCAGAGCAAAGGCGGCGGCCCCATTGATTTTGTCATGGAGTTTTTCGGCAAGAGCTTTACCGAAGCCGTTGAAATGCTGACAGGAGAAAAAGGCGCAGCCCCGCCGCCGGACAGACCAAGCCCCGCGCCCCTCTCTGACTTCCGACTACCACCCCGCAGCACCGACAACCGCATAGCGAGGAACTACCTCACAGCCGCCCGCCGCATTGACGAAGATGTGACGGGCTTTTTCTTTGCCACCGGGGATATTTACGAGGAAGCCGCCCACCACAACGCCGTATTCATAGGGCGGGACGAGGACGGAATACCGCGCTACGCCCACAGCAAGGGAACGGCGGGAAACTTCCGGCTTGATGTGAAAGGCAGCGACAAAGCCTTTAACTTCTGCTACCGGGGCGAGGGCGAAAGATTGTTTGTTTTTGAAGCCCCGATAGACCTCTTATCTTTCCTCTGTCTGTTCAAAAAGGACTGGCAGAGGCAAAGCTATCTGGCGTTAGGCGGCGTGGGAGAAAAAGCCCTGCTGCGTTTCCTCTCTGACCGTCCGAACATCAAGACCGTTTACCTCTGCCTTGACAGCGACCAAGCCGGAAACGACGCTTGCAGCCGCCTTGTGGAGCTTATGCCGGAGGGCTTGACCGTCCACCGCCTTATCCCTCTTTTCAAAGACTGGAATGAGGTACAGACGCGCAGGGGAGAAATCACAGACGGGAAGTATCTCCGCGAAGCGGTCTATGGACTGAAAGAGCCGCCGCAGGAAGAAACCGTTGAGATTATCCGCATGAGCGAGGTTGACACACAGACCGTTGAATGGCTATGGGAGCCGTATATCCCCTTTGGGAAAGTAACCATAGTACAGGGCAACCCCGGCGAGGGAAAGACCACCTTTGCCCTACGCCTTGCCGCCGCCTGCACCACCGGGGGAACGCTGCCGGGAATGAAGCCCTTGCCGCCATTCCAAGTAATTTACCAGACCGCCGAGGACGGTTTGGGCGATACCGTCAAGCCCCGCTTGATGGAAGCCGAAGCCGACCTTGACCGCGTGCTTGTGATTGATGAAGCCAAGCGGGAGCTTACCCTCTCCGATGAGCGCATAGAAAAGGCAATCACGCAGAACGGGGCGCGGCTGATTATCCTTGACCCCATACAGGCGTACATGGGCGAAAAAACCGACATGAACCGGGCAAACGAAGTGCGCCCCATGTTCCGCCGCCTTGCCGATGTTGCCGAGCGTACCGGGTGCGCCGTTATCCTTATCGGACATCTCAACAAAGCTGCCGGAGGGCAGAGCGCATACCGGGGCTTAGGTTCCATCGACTTCCGCGCCGCAGCAAGGAGCGTCCTGCTGATCGGGCGCGTGAAGCGAGAACCGAATGTGCGCGTTATCGTCCATGACAAATCTTCCCTTGCGCCGGAGGGAAAGCCCGTTGCCTTTTGCCTTGACCCGGAAACGGGCTTTTCGTGGATAGGCGAATACGATATAACCGCCGACGAGCTGCTGTCCGGCGCGGGCGGCAACACCGCCACCAAAACCGAGCAAGCGGAAAGGCTGATACTTGAACTGCTTGCAGATGGGAAAGAGCTTGCAAGCGAGGACATTGTAAAAGCCGCAGCCGAAGCCGGAATATCCGAGAGGACGGTGCAGAACGCCAAGCGCGGCATGGGCGGCATTTTAGGCGCAAGGCGTGTCGGCGGTCAATGGTACAACTTCATCAAGAAGAAGCAGCCACCCGAACCCGCAAGCTGAAAGTGCAAAACGCAGACCCTTTGCACTTTGCACTTTCGCACTTTCACGATAATTTGCGTCAATAACTCAAAAAAGCACTTGACAAAACGCTTCATGGGGCAACGAAAAAGACATCAAGCCCTTTGTCGATCCTAAATTTGAAAACAATATGCTGCTGACCGCCACGGAACGGCTCACCATGAACACCCGTCCGAAAAATCCCGCCAACGCCCGCAACCTCAATTTCTGCGGCATCGGCTCGTCCGGCTCGGGCAAGACACGCTTTTGGCTCACGCCCCAACTCCTGCAAGCTCATTCTTCCTATGTGGTGGTAGACCCCAAAGGCGGTGTGCTGGGGCAGGTCGGCGCTTTTTTGCAGCGCCGGGGCTACAAAATTAAGGTGTTCAACAGCATTGATTTTTCAAAATCCATGCACTATAACCCGCTGGCGTATATCAAGACCGAGGCGGACATTCTAAAGTTTGTCAACGCCCTCATTTCCAACACCAAGGGCGAGGGTAAGGAGGGCGATCCGTTCTGGACGAAAGCGGAAACGCTTCTGTACTGCGCCCTGATTGCCTACATCATTTTTGAGGGTGCGGAGGAGGATCGGAACCTGAATACGCTGGTGGACATGATCTCCGGCATGGAGGTCAAGGAGGATGACGAGGACTTTCTCAACGCCGTGGACTATATGTTCAAGGGGCTGGAACAGCGCAAGCCGAATTGCTTTGCGGTGAAGCAGTATAAAAAATACAAGCTCAGCAGCGGCAAGACGGCCAAAAGCATTTTGATTTCCTGCGGCGCTCGGCTTGCTCCCTTTGATATTCCCCAGCTTCGGGAGATCATGTCCTATGATGAACTGGAGCTTGACCGCATGGGAGATCGCCGGACGGCAACATTCTTCTGCATCAGCGACACGGACAGTACCTACAATTTCCTTGTGGCGCTGGCCTTTTCGCAGATGTTCAATCTCCTGTGCGAACGGGCGGACAATGTTCACGGCGGCAGGCTGCCCCATCATGTGCGGGTGCTGTGGGATGAGGCGGCCAACACCGGGCAGGTGCCAAACTTGGAAAAGCTGGTGGCGGTCATCCGTTCCCGTGAGATCAGCCTGTGCCTGCTGTATCAGCAGTTGGCCCAGTGCAAGGCCATCTACGACAAGAACGCGGAAACCATCCTCGGCAACATGGATAGTGTGCTGTTCCTCGGTGGACGCGAAAGCTCCACCATCAAGGAAATATCCGAGAACTGGCTGGGTAAGGCCACCATCTCCATGCAGACCGAGGGACACTCACGGGGCCAGTCCGAAAGCTACAGCCAGAATACGCAGCGGCTGGGCCGGGAGCTGATGACCCCCAGCGAGCTTGCCACCATGCCCGGAGATCGGTGCATTTTGCAGCTTCGGGGCCTGCCGCCGTTCTATTCCAGAAAGTACGATTTGAAACAGCACCCCAATTATCGCTTTACGGCGGAGGCCGATAAAGTGAAAAACGCCTTTGACCTCGACAGGCTTATTGACCGCCGCAGGCGGCCGGGCATGAACGAGGAATGTGAGGTGTACGAAGTGTCCGTGCCGGACGAGGCGCTCACAGACGAGGACGAGGACATCCTCAACTATGACGACCTCGACGACCCGGACGCTTTTGTATAGAGCTTTGTGACATTTCGTCCCAAGGTAGTAGGCTGCCGCCCGCAAGGGCGGCTTTTTTCATGGCCGGGTATATCCCGGAGAATAGGAGGCTATATGCAGTTTTTCACTTCTGCCATCACCACTTTGCAGACCCTTGTGATTGCCCTCGGCGCTGGCCTCGGCGTGTGGGGCGTGGTCAATCTGCTGGAGGGCTATGGCTCGGACAACCCCGGCGCTAATGCTCATGTACGGTAAGGAAGCAAGCAACCGAAAACAAGAGATAGACCGCCAGCACTACACTATTCCGAACCAAAGACCAAAAGATAAGCATTGTGGGAAAATCTAAACTTTTGGATTTTCCTACAATGCCGACTACGGCGGAATCCTTCCCACTCCTTATATCTTTATTTCCGTATACATTGAATTTGTATTTAGTAAATGCTATAATGTCCCTATTCAAATTATAAATGTGTTGAATTAGTTACATGTACATATTTTTTGTGCCGCATAAATACCCTGTTGAGGTTGTCGTTCTTTGTCCAGATGTGGAAACAATAAAAGGAAGGGAACGATACAGGGAGAAAACAGGCTATTCCGGCTTTACGGTTGAAACCTTATACGATACATTTATGCAGACAACACCACGGATCGGCTTTTGGTTGGACAATTCCAACCAAACACCACAGCAGACAGCAGAAAACATTCTGAACGCTAGGAAGCCGGTATGATTGTTACATATAAGGGGAAGAAAAATTTCTTTTAGGTACTTGCTTTCCTAAAACTGATGTGATACAATGATTTAATCCAGAAAAGGAGTAAAAAATATGCGGCAAGGTATTCTTAAATAAAACTATAATCAAATAGTGGGAACAAAGGATTATGATAGCTCCTTTTGTAGGGGCTTAGTTTTTTGTACCCAATTTAAGAATACTTTTGCCTTATCAATTTTGACATATCCCCAAAAACAGCAATCACAAACAGGTGTATGCTGTATATGTGTATGTCCGCAACTTATAATCCCCAGTGGTAAAAGTATTTTACTGCTGGGGATTTTTATGCCCTTTGGGGCTGTAAAGGGAGGACAATCACATGAAAATAATCAATATTGGAATTCTTGCCCATGTAGACGCTGGAAAGACGACCTTGACGGAGAGCCTGCTATATGCCAGCGGAGCCATTTCAGAACCGGGGAGCGTCGAAAAAGGGACAACGAGGACGGACACCATGTTTTTGGAGCGGCAGCGTGGGATTACCATTCAAGCGGCAGTCACTTCCTTCCAGTGGCACAGATGTAAAGTTAACATTGTGGATACGCCCGGCCACATGGATTTTTTGGCGGAGGTGTACCGCTCTTTGGCTGTTTTAGATGGGGCCATCTTGGTGATCTCCGCTAAAGATGGCGTGCAGGCCCAGACCCGTATTCTGTTCCATGCCCTGCGGAAAATGAACATTCCCACCGTTATCTTTATCAACAAGATCGACCAGGCTGGCGTTGATTTGCAGAGCGTGGTTCAGTCTGTTCGGGATAAGCTCTCCGCCGATATTATCATCAAGCAGACGGTGTCGCTGTCCCCGGAAATAGTCCTGGAGGAAAATACCGACATAGAAGCATGGGATGCGGTCATCGAAAATAACGATGAATTATTGGAAAAGTATATCGCAGGAGAACCAATCAGCCGGGAAAAACTTGCGCGGGAGGAACAGCAGCGGGTTCAAGACGCCTCCCTGTTCCCAGTCTATCATGGCAGCGCCAAAAATGGCCTTGGCATTCAACCGTTGATGGATGCGGTGACAGGGCTGTTCCAACCGATTGGGGAACAGGGGGGCGCCGCCCTATGCGGCAGCGTTTTCAAGGTTGAGTACACCGATTGCGGCCAGCGGCGTGTCTATCTACGGTTATACAGCGGAACGCTGCGCCTGCGGGATACGGTGGCCCTGGCCGGGAGAGAAAAGCTGAAAATCACAGAGATGCGTATTCCATCCAAAGGGGAAATTGTTCGGACAGACACCGCTTATCAGGGTGAAATTGTTATCCTTCCCAGCGACAGCGTGAGGTTAAACGATGTATTAGGGGACCAAACCCGGCTCCCTCGTAAAAGGTGGCGTGAGGACCCCCTCCCCATGCTGCGGACGACGATTGCGCCGAAAACGGCAGCGCAAAGAGAACGGCTGCTGGACGCTCTTACGCAACTTGCGGATACTGACCCGCTTTTGCGTTGCGAAGTGGATTCCATCACCCATGAGATCATTCTTTCTTTTTTGGGCCGGGTGCAGTTGGAGGTTGTTTCCGCTTTGCTGTCGGAAAAATACAAGCTTGAAACAGTGGTAAAGGAACCCTCCGTCATTTATATGGAGCGGCCGCTCAAAGCAGCCAGCCACACCATCCATATCGAGGTGCCGCCCAACCCGTTTTGGGCATCCATAGGACTGTCTGTTACACCACTCTCGCTTGGCTCCGGTGTACAATACGAGAGCCGGGTTTCGCTGGGATACTTGAACCAGAGTTTTCAAAACGCTGTCAGGGATGGTATCCGTTACGGGCTGGAGCAGGGCTTGTTCGGCTGGAACGTAACGGACTGTAAGATTTGCTTTGAATACGGGCTTTATTACAGTCCGGTCAGCACGCCGGCGGACTTCCGCTCATTGGCCCCGATTGTATTGGAACAGGCATTGAAGGAATCGGGGACGCAGCTGCTGGAACCTTATCTCTCCTTCATCCTCTATGCGCCCCAGGAATACCTTTCCAGGGCTTATCATGATGCACCGAAATACTGTGCCACCATCGAAACGGCCCAGGTAAAAAAGGATGAAGTTGTCTTTACTGGCGAGATTCCCGCCCGCTGTATACAGGCATACCGTACTGATCTGGCCTTTTACACCAACGGGCGGAGCGTATGCCTTACAGAGCTGAAAGGATATCAGGCCGCTGTCGGTCAGCCGGTCATCCAGCCCCGCCGCCCGAATAGCCGTATAGATAAGGTTCGGCATATGTTCCACAAGTTAGCTTAACAGCTTGCAAAAGTCATATAAAATGAGATTTGAAAGGAGAATGTAACTTCATGTTTGCTAAAAATTCAAAGGCATATTCTGTCTACCTGCTGTTCCGATTTGTCTCTTCCCTGGCGGTTTCTATGTCCACAGTGCTTTCCATCGTGTACCACCTGGAGGTGGTGCAGCTGGATGCTTTCCAGCTTGTCCTGGTAGGGACGGTTCAGGAGACCTCCTGCTTTCTGTTCGAGATGCCCACCGGTGTGGTGGCGGATTTGTATAGCCGTCGGCGCTCGGTGCTGATTGGAATGTTCCTCTACGGCCTGGGCTTTCTGATGGAGGGTGCGCTACCGTGGTTCGCGCCGGTTCTGCTGGCCCAGGTTGTCTGGGGTTGCGGTGATACCTTCATCACCGGCGCTCTGGAGGCGTGGATTGCCTCGGAGGAAGAGGACAAACCCATAGACAAGGTGTTCCTGCGGGGCAGTCAAATGGGGCAAATCGGCGGCGTTCTGGGCGTGGTGCTGGGCACACTGCTGGGAAACATAAACCTGCAAATGCCTGTCATCTTGGGGGGCAGTTTGTGCTTGTTGTTGGGGCTGGTGATGGTTCGCATCATGCCAGAAACCAACTTCTCCCCTGCTATTGAGGAACGGCAGGGCTTGCTTAAAGACTTTGTCTGCCTGTTCAAGCTCAACCTGGGCTTTGTGAAAGGCGCACCTGTGTTGCTGGCGCTCTTAGCAATCACACTATGCGGGGGACTTGCCAGTGAAGGCTTTGACCGGCTCTCCACCGCTCATTTTCTGGATGACACGGTAATACCCGTTATCGGGCCGCTGAACAGCGTCACTTGGTTCGGTGTTATCAGTCTTATCGGCAACGGCTTAGGTATTCTGGCTTCTCAGTTGCTCATCGCCCGCATGGAGAAAAAAGGGATTGTCAGCCGAACCAGTGTGGTCATGTCCACCAGCGCCGGGTATATCCTGTTCCTGGTTCTCTTCGCGGTGGGGCGGAGCTTTTGGTTCATGTTGTTGGTGTTCCTGCTGGCGGGGCTTATGCGCACCATCAAGGAGCCTGTGCTGGCCGCCTGGATGAACGACCAAGTGGATGAGAAAATGCGCGCCACAGTCTTTTCCACCAGCGGACAGCTGGACTCTTTCGGGCAGATCATCGGCGGGCCTATTGTGGGGCTGGTAGCCCAGCAGGTGTCCATACCCTGGGGGCTGGTCTGTACCGCTTTCCTGCTGTTGCCCGCGCTGTTCTTAGTGCCGGTGGCGGGAAAGAAGCGGGATTGATATGGCATAGTTAAGTTTACTGACGAGCGGGAAATGATTTACCTGTCCTTTTTCAAGCGTATTCCACAGCACGAAATTGGCAGACAGTACGGGCGCAGCCGCAGCACAGCGGGCTACCATATCCGAAAAGTCCTACGGCAGCTCCAAGCGGAAATGGAGGGAATGGCATATGAGAAATAATAGGCTTCTCCCCTATGAAACAATCGTCCAAGCCACCAGCGGGGAGCCGGAAGCGGTGGGAACTGTATTGCAGTATTACCGCCGCCGCATACAATGTGCCGCCCGTGTGAATGGACGGGTAGACCAAGATACAGAGGACTACATCACCCAGACGCTTCTCACAGCTATTTTCAAGTTCCGCTTTGGGAGATAGCCCTACCGCCTACAACTGAATAACCGCCGCTTCGCCGGCAACCAGAAAGCAGTAAATCTATTCAACAGATTTGCTGCTTTTTTTCGTTCCTGTTTGGCATTTTTGAAAATCCCCAGTATGAAAAAACAAAAGGGAAAATAGCCGCCGCAGTTGGCAAAATCCCTTACTTATCCGTAGAGGGTATCAAAGAAAAAAATACTGCCATTGTCCGCCTATTCCGGCTTGCGTGGTGTTGTAGGGAATAGAGGGGAAATTCTAAAAATCTCCGTCCATTTTGCTTTGCGTGGTGTTGTAGGTAGTGAAAGGAAAATTTTCAAGATAAGCCGGAATAGCGGGTAGCAAAGCCCTTTTGAAACGTTTTGTTAGCGGAAAGGACGGGAGCCGGGGAACGCCGGAGTTTTTCAGAGCAAGATTCTACCGAGGTGCCAAAATTCGCTCTCCGCTTATTTTTGCCCCTGCGGGAATCTTGTTGGGGAGTGCCTTCCCCAAACCCTGCTATGCGCCCTGTCGGGCGAGAAAGGAGGTCACAGACCATGCGAAAGAAATACAATACGCCCCACCGCCGTCATGTGGTAAAGACCCGCATGACCGATGAAGAATACGCCGACTTCACCGGGCGGCTGGCGGCTTATGAAATCAGCCAGTCCGAGTTTATCCGGCAAGCCATACGGAAAGCGACCATACGCCCCATTGTCACCGTTTCCCCGGTCAATGACGGGCTGCTTGCCGCCCTCTCCAAGCTCACGGCAGAGTACGGGAAAATCGGCGGCAACTTAAACCAGATTGCCCGGAGCCTGAACGAATACGGAAGCCCCTACCGGGGGCTGGAAAAGGAAGTGCGGGGAGCCGCCGCCGACCTTGCCGCCTTGAAGTTTGAAGTCTTGCAGAAAGTAGGTGAAGCCGTTGGCGATACTCAAACATATCAGCTCTAAAAATGCCAACTACGGGGACGCTGAAAAATACCTCACATTCGAGCATGACGAGTTTACCATGAAGCCCACCCTTGACGCAGACGGGCGGCTCATACCGAGGGTAGACTACCGCATATCCTCTCTGAATTGTGGCGGGGAGGATTTTGCCGTTGCCTGTATGCGCTCCAATCTCCGCTACGGCAAGAACCAGAAACGGGAGGACGTAAAGAGCCACCACTACATCATCAGCTTTGACCCACGGGACGGCCCGGACAACGGCTTGACCGTTGATCGGGCGCAGGAGCTGGGCGAGAAGTTCTGCGCCGAGCATTTCCCCGGACACCAGGCCCTTGTCTGCACCCACCCGGACGGACACAGCCACACCGAAAATATCCATGTGCATATCGTCATTAACAGTCTGCGGATTGCGGAGGTTCCCATGCTGCCCCACATGGACAGGCCAGCGGACAGGAAAGCAGGCTGCAAGCACCGCTGTACGGACGCAGCTATGAACTATCTGAAAGCCGAAGTCATGGAGATGTGCCACAGCGAGGGGCTTTACCAGATAGACCTTTTGAACGGCAGCAAAGAACGCATTACCGAGCGTGAGTATTGGGCGCAGAAGAAAGGACAGGCTGCCCTTGACAGAGCCAACGCCCCTATTGCTGCGGACGGTATCGCGCCCCGGCAGACCAAGTTTGAAACGGATAAGGCGAAGCTGCGCCGGACTATCCGGGAAGCCCTTGCCGCTGCTTCCGGCTTTGATGAGTTTGCCGCCCTGCTTCTCCGGCATGGTGTGACCGTCAAGGAGAGCCGGGGGCGGCTAAGTTACCTCACGCCGGACAGGACGAAGCCAATTACCGCCCGGAAGCTGGGGGACGATTTTGACCGGGCTGCTGTCCTCTCCGTTTTGGAGCAGAACGCCGCCAGAGCCGCCGAAAAACCCGCAGCCATAGCGGAATACCCCGGCAGTATCAAAGACCGCTTACGGACGAAAAAAGAAGCGAAAAACGCCCCGAACAATGACGCTGTACAGCGCATGGTAGACATAGCCGCCAAGCGAGCCGAGGGGAAAGGACGGGGCTATGAGAAGTGGGCGACCATGCACAACCTCAAACAGATGTCGGCTACCCTCATGCTCTACCAGCAGTATGGCTTTTCTTCCCCGGACGAGCTGGACGCTGCCATTTCCGCAGCCAACACCGCCACGCAGGAGAGCCTTGCCGGACTGAAAGGGCTGGAAGCCGCTATCCGGGAGAAAAAGGAATTGCAGCGCAACCTTTTGGGCTATATCGGCACGAAGCCCGCCCGTGACGGTCTGAAAGCGCAGAAATCGGAGAAAGCCCGGAGAGCCTACCGGGAACAGCACGAAAGCGATTTTATCATAGCGGACACAGCCGCCCGTTATTTCCGGGAGCATGGAATAACCAAGCTGCCAGCCAGCAAAGCCCTGCAAAGGGAGATTGAGCAGCTTACCGTCCAGAAGAACGCCGGATATAACGACTACCGGGAGAAACGCCAGCGGGCGCAGGAGCTTCAGACAGTCAGACGCAATATCGACCAGATTTTAAGGGGCGCACCGAGCCAGCAGAAAAAGCGTGAACAGGAGCGTTAAAGACCGCCCCGAAATGATACCGAAACCCTACAAAAATACAGGTATGATATGAACCCTTACCGCAATACTCCCCGACTTCCAAACGGGGCTTACAGGGCAGAAAAAGCCCGAAAATGATACCGAGAACATACAGAAAATGCCCCCTATCCCGCTACACCGATAGGAACGGCAGAAAGGAGCTTACCATTGCCGAGAATGAGCAAGAAGCGGCGGCTGGAATGGTCTTTCTTCCTCAACCACCGCAACCGTATCACTTACAACGACCTATGCCGGGGCTGCACCCGTAACTGCAAACAGAGCTTCCGGGCGGTTATCATACTATGCCCTCGCTATTATTCCAAACGCTGGAAAAAGGAGGACGCAGCCTATGGCAGATAACCGCAAATATTACTACCTCAAGCTGAAAGAGAGCTATTTTGACGATGATGCAATCGTTCTGCTGGAAAGTATGCAGGACGGCGTTATCTATTCCAACATTCTCTTGAAGCTGTACTTGAAATCGCTGAAAAACGGCGGGAAATTGCAGCTTGACGAGAATATCCCCTACACCGCCCAGATGATTGCGACCATTACCCGCCAGCAGGTAGGTACCGTAGAGAGAGCTTTGAAAATCTTTATGAAGCTGGGGCTTGTGGAGCCTTTGCCAAGCGGCGCACTCTACATGAGCAACATTGAGCTTTTAATCGGCCAGTCCTCTACCGAGGGGGAGCGCAAGCGCAGGGCGCGGCTGGCTTTGCAGGAACAAAAAGCCCTGCCGCAGACAGGGGCGGACAAATGTCCACCATATCGAGCGGACATTTGTCCACCAGAGATAGAGATAGAGAAAGAGATAGATATAGAAATAGAAAAAGAGAGAGAGTTAGAAACGGGACACCCCGCCCCCGCCGCCTATGGCAGATACCACAATGTCATTCTTTCCGATACGGAGCTTGACGGGCTGAAAACAGAGCTTCCCGGCAAGTGGGAGTATTACATTGACCGCCTATCCTGCCATATCGCTTCCAGCGGGAGGAAATACAAGAGCCATGCAGCCACGATTTTCAAGTGGGCGCAGGAGGACGCAGCCAAGAAAGCCCCGAAAAAGGGCATACCCGATTATACCTGTAAGGAGGGCGAGAGCTTATGACGAATGGATTTGATGAAATGATTTTGAATATGACCGACACCACGCCGGAGCCGGAGGACTACACCGGCGAGGACGGGCTTTTATACTGCGGGAAGTGCCACAAGCCCAAAGAGGGCTATTTCCCCAAAGAAACCGCCGCATGGCTGGGGCGTGACCGCCACCCGGCAGAATGTGACTGCCAGCGGGCAGAGCGTGAGGAACGGGAAGCCGCAGAGAAACAGCGCAGTCACCTTGAAACTGTCGAGCGGTTGAAGCGGCGGGGCTTTACAGACCCGGCTATGCAGGGCTGGACGTTTGAGAACGACAACGGCAAGTGCCCGCAAATGGAACACGCCCATTTCTATGTGGAGAACTGGGAAACCATGAAAGAGCGCAACATTGGCTATCTGCTATGGGGCGGCGTTGGCACAGGCAAGAGCTATTTTGCGGGCTGTATCGCAAATGCCCTTATGGAGCGTGAAATCCCCGTGTGCATGACAAACTTTGCATTGATATTGGGTGACCTTGCCGCCAGCTTTGAGGGCAGGAATGAATATATCTCCCGACTTTGCAGCTTCCCGCTGCTTATCCTTGACGATTTTGGAATGGAACGGGGAACGGAATACGGCTTAGAGCAGGTCTACAACGTGATTGACAGCCGTTACCGCAGCGGCAGGCCGCTGATCGTCACGACTAATCTCACGCTGGAGGACTTGCAGCACCCGGAGGACACCGCCCACGCCCGCATTTATGACCGTCTGATTGAAATGTGTTCTCCTGTCCGCTTTACCGGGAGCAACTTCCGAAAAGCCACGGCGCAGGAGAAAATGGGACAACTGAAAAAGCTGATGAACAGAAAGGAGAGCCGCCTATGACCAACACCCCAAAGAATGACCGCAGCACCCGCCGCCCGGATTGCGTGACGGAAATCCGCATAGGTAATTCTGTCCTTGTCGTTTCCGGCTATTTCAAGCAGGACACCACCGCCACCGCCGCCGATAAAATGCTGAAAGTGCTGGAAGCGGAAGCTGCTACACAAAAATCGGCAATTTGACGGGACGTAAAGAAGCAGAAAGGACTGTACAGCCAGCCCCGGCGTGTGGTATGATAGTATACGGAATAGTGGGGCTGGCTGTCGGAAATGGAGGACACTATGTTAAGACAGACCACCCGAAACCTTATTACCGCCCTTTATCCGAGATTATCCCACGAGGACGAGCTGCAAGGTGAGAGCAATTCTATTTCAAACCAGAAGCGTATTCTTGAAACCTATGCGAAGCAGAACGGCTTTTCCAATCTGCAATGGTACACAGATGACGGTTATTCTGGGGCGAACTTCCAAAGACCCGGTTTTCAAGCCATGCTTGCGGACATTGAAGCCGGAAAAGTCGGCACCGTTATCGTCAAGGATATGTCACGGTTAGGGCGAAACTATCTGCAAGTGGGAATGTATACGGAAATGATTTTCCCACAGAAAGGCGTCCGCTTTATCGCTATCAATGACGGAGTGGACAGCGCACAGGGCGACAATGATTTTGCCCCTCTGCGGAACATTTTTAACGAATGGCTGGTGAGAGATACGAGCAAGAAAATCAAAGCAGTAAAACGGTCTAAGGGTATGAGCGGGAAGCCCGTCACGAGCAAACCCGTATACGGCTACTTTATGGACGAGGACGAAAATTTTATCATTGACGGGGAAGCCGCCCCTGTTGTGCGGCAGATTTACAGCTTGTGCCTTGCCGGGAACGGGCCGACCAAGATAGCCCGTATGCTCACAGAGCAGGAGATCCCCACGCCGGGAACGCTGGAATACCGTCGGACGGGAAGCACCCGCCGCTACCACCCCGGCTATGAGTGCAAGTGGGCGACCAATACCGTGGTACATATCCTTGAAAACAGGGAGTACACGGGCTGTCTGGTAAACTTCAAGACGGAGAAGCCGTCCTACAAGACCAAGCACAGCGTAGAGAACCCCATTGAGAAACAGGCGATTTTCGAGAACCACCATGAGCCTATCATTGACACCCAGATGTGGGAGCGTGTGCAGGAGTTACGCAAGCAGCGCAAACGCCCGAACCGCTATGATGAAGTGGGCTTATTCTCCGGCATACTCTTTTGTGCCGACTGCGGCAGCGTCCTTTACCAGCAGCGTTACCAGAACGCCACCCGCAAGCAGGATTGTTATATCTGCGGGAGCTACAAGAAGCGTACCCGTGACTGTACGGCGCACTTTATCCGCACCGACCTGTTGACCGCCGGAGTGACCGACAATCTGCGGAAAGTCACCAGCTATGCAGCGAAGCACGAAGCCCGGTTTATGAAGCTGCTGATCGAGCAGAACGAGGACGGGGGCAAGCGCAGGAACGCCGCAAGGAAAAAGGAGCTGGAAGCCGCCGAGAAGCGTATCAGCGAGTTATCCGCTATCTTCAAGCGGCTGTATGAGGACAGCGTGACCGGGCGCATTTCAGACGAGCGTTTCACGGAGCTGTCGGCAGACTATGAAGCCGAGCAGAAAGAACTGAAAGAGAGAGCCGCCGCTATCCGGGCAGAGCTTTCCAAAGCGCAGGAAGCCACGGTAAACGCAGAAAAGTTTATGAATGTTGTCCGCAAGTACACCAGCTTTGAAGAACTTACCCCTACCCTTTTGCGTGAGTTTGTGGAGAAAATCGTTGTGCATGAGTGCAGCTATGACGAGAACGGCACACGCAGACAGGACATTGATATTTATTACTCTTTCGTTGGCAAGGTAGACCTGCCCGAATGACCGCCCGACCTATCCGGCGCAATGCGCAAACGCCGGATAGGAACGGCAAAATTTTTTACACTTCTACTACTTCTTTATCACACATCAGCAAAGTCACAGGGCATGAAACAGCTCATGGCGGGCGGCGGCATCATCGTGCTGGGTACGACCCTGATCCCTCTGCTGTCCACCCTGTTTTAAGGGCGTAAAGCATGGGATTTCTCACCGACTGGCTAACAGACTGGCTAAAAGAGCTGCTGATCGAGGGTATCATGGGCAACCTCACGGGGCTTTTTGATACGGTTAATTCCCGTGTCGGAGAGATTGCGGTGCAAGTGGGAACCACCCCGGCGGCATGGAACGCCGGGGTGTTCTCCCTGATCCGGCAGCTTTCTGAAACGGTGATACTGCCGATTGCCGGTCTGATCCTCACCTTCGTTGCCACCTATGAGCTGATCCAACTCATTATCGAAAAGAACAACCTGCACGATCTGGACTACTGGATCTTTTTCAAGTGGATATTCAAAACGGCCTGCGCCATTTTGATTTTGTCCAACACTTTCAATATCGTCATGGCCGTGTTCGATGTGTCCCAAAGCGTCATCGCCCGGGCAGCCGGGATCGTGCAAGGCTCAACGGATATTTCAGAGGCCATGCTTGCCGACTTGGAGGCCACGCTGGAAACGCTGGGGCTTGGCTCTCTGCTGGGGCTGTGGCTGCAATCCCTGCTCATTCATGTGACCATGTGGGCGATCAATATTGTGATTTTCGTTATCGTCTATGGCCGCATGATCGAGATATACCTACTGACCAGCTTAGCCCCCATCCCCGTTGCCACGCTCTCCAACCGGGAGCTGGGCAATACCGGGCAGAACTATTTGAAGTCCCTGTTTGCCGTGGGCTTTCAAGGGCTATTGATTCTCGTCTGTGTTGCCATTTATGCGGTGCTGATACAGGGCATCGCCACGGGCGGCGACCCCATCGGCGCGATATGGGGCTGCATGGGCTATTCCGTGCTGCTCTGCTTCTGCCTGTTCAAAACCGGCTCTGTGGCAAAGAGCATCTTCGGCGCACATTAAAAAACTACGGGCCAATTTGGCCCGTAGTAGAAATCGCATCTCCTAATTAATCGGAACGACAGAATGTGTTATTCGTCATGTCCATCCGGAAGACTTTTGGGTTGCTGTTCAGATAATTTCAGACCTTCTAAAGCGGCTTTGGCAGCAACATGCATATCGTTATTCTTAAGACCCCCTTCCATATTCGGCTTTGGAACAAGGCCTCTCTTATGTGCTTCAATACCCTCCTCCTTAAGTCTATTTGTAATTTTAGTTGCACCTCTTAACTCGGATTTCGGTTTACCAGCAGATGTCAAAGAATTTTCTTCTGCAGCCCTTTTGGCATCACCCGTCATATCTGCAACTAACTGAAGTGCATCCCTTAAGTCGTTAGGCGTCTTTGCTGGTTGACGAGAAGAAACTTTGGCTAACTCATTTTTGGACTTCATAATTTCTCTCCTTATATCAATACAGTTTTTTGGTTATCAGCTATCTTCGACATCGATTATATCACGTCAACAAAAGAAACCACAATATTATCTTTGGGACAAATTGTCCCAAACTGGAGGTGACAGACTGATGCCCTATGTGAATGTCCCAAATGACCTTTCCAAAATCAAGACAAAGATCGCGTTTAATCTCACCAAGCGGCAGCTAATCTGCTTTGGCATGGGGGCTGCTATCGGCGTTCCGGCCTATCTTTTGACCCGGCAGGCCATCGGCAACACCGGGGCGCTGTTCGCTATGCTGGCGATCATGCTCCCGGCGTTTCTGCTGGCGATGTACGAAAAGGACGGACTGCCCTTTGAAAAGGTGATCCGCAATATCATCCGGGTCAAGTTTACCCGCCCCGGCATCCGCCCGTACCGAACGGAAAATATCTATGCCCCATTTGCGCGAAAGGAGGAGCCTATTGAGTAAAGCAAAAAAGCAGAAAAACGCAAATAAGCACCGGGCGCTATCCGCCCAGCAAACCATTCCTTATATCGCTATGCACCCGGACGGGATCTGCCAGCTCCCCGGCGGGCTTTACACAAAGACGCTGGAATATGAGGACATCAATTATGCCGTGGCGTCCACGGAGGATCAGACTGCCATTATCAGCGGGTGGAGCGCGTGCCTGAATTATTTTGACAGCTCTCTGCCGTTCCAGCTTTCCTTTGTCAACCGCCGCAGCCGGAACGCCAACCGCTACAAAGTGAATATCCCGGCGCAGGAGGATGACTTCAACAGCATCCGGGGCGAGTATGTGGAAATGCTCAAAGGCCAGATTGCCAAGAGCAACAACGGCATTGAGCGGTATAAGTACATCACCTTTAGCTTGCCCGCCGAGGGCGTGGCAGAGGCGCGTCCACGGCTGGGGCGCGTGGAGGCGGATGTCATGGGCAATCTGAAACGGCTGGGCGTCCAGTCCCGCCCGCTGGATGGCCGGGATCGGCTGGCGGTGCTGCATGGGCAGATGCATCCCGGCGGGCGTGAGCCGTTCCGCTTTGCGTGGAAAGACATTCCCAAGACGGGCATGGGGACAAAGGACTACATCGCCCCGGACAGTTTCGACTTTCGGCAGAGCCGGACTTTCCGTGTCGGCCAGATGTGGGGCGCGGCGTCCTATTTGCAGATCATGGCGTCGGAGCTTTCGGATAAGCTGCTGGCGGAGATTCTGGAGCTGGACGCCGAGCTGACCGTCACCATGCACATTCAGACGGTAGACCAACTCAAGGCCATTAAGACGATCAAGGGAAAGATCTCCGACATAGGCCGTATGAAGGCGGAGGAGCAGAAAAAGGCTGTCCGTGCCGGGTACGACATGGAGATATTACCGCCCGACCTCATTACCTTTTCCAAGGACGCCGCCGAGCTGCTCTCCGACCTGCAAAGCCGCAACGAGCGAATGTTCCTGCTGACCTTTACGGTGGTGAACCTCGCTCCCACCCGGCAGCGGCTTGAAAACGATGTGTTCACGGTGAGCGGCATCGCGCAGAAATACAACTGCGCCCTGCGCCGTCTGGACTGGCAGCAGGAACCGGGGTTTGTGTCCTCGCTGGCTCTCGGTTACAACGGCATTGAAATTCAGCGGGGCATGACCACCAGCTCCACGGCTATTTTCATTCCCTTTATGACCCGGGAGCTTCGCATGGACGGGCAGGCACTTTACTACGGCATGAACGCCCTTTCCAACAATGTCATCATGGCTGACCGCAAAAAACTCAAATCCGCCAACGGAATGTATCTTGGCTCTACGGGCAGCGGCAAGAGCTTTGCCGCCAAGCGTGAGCTGATCAATGTGTTCCTCGCCACCAATGACCGTATCATCGTGGTTGACCCGATGGGCGAATATGCCCCGCTGGTGGAGCGGCTGGGCGGTCAGGTCATCGAGATCGCCCCGGACAGCCCGCACCACATTTCGCCTATGGATTTACAAATGAACATCAACGACGAGGACAGTCCGCTTTCCATGAAGGCGGATTTTCTGCTGTCCCTGTGTGAGCTGATCGTAGGCGGAAAGGAGGGCTTGCAGCCCATCGAGAAAACCGTCATTGACCGCTGTGTGCGGCTGGTGTACCGGGAGATGGCGCTGGGACTGGAAACGGCCAAAACGCCGCTGCTGCAAGATCTGTATGAGGAGCTGCTGCGCCAGCCAGAGCCGGAGGCGCGGCGGGTGGCGACGGCGCTGGAGCTTTACTGCACAGGCTCTCTCAACCTTTTCAACCATCCCACGAATGTTGACCTCAATTCCCGTGTGGTCTGCATCGTCCTAAAGGGCTTGGGTGAAAACCTCCGCAAAATCGCCATGCACACCACCAATGAATTTGTCACGGCGGCGGTAAACGCCAACCATGCCGAGGGCGTGGCGACTTGGTGCTACTTTGACGAGTTCCACATCCTGCTCCGTGATCCGCTGACGGCCAGCTACTTTGTGGCGGTCTGGAAAATGCTCCGCAAAAAGGGCTGTGTCCCCTCGGCGCTGACGCAGAATGTGAAAGACCTGCTGGCCAGCCGGGAGATCGAGAACATTCTGGACAACACCGACTTCATGGTGTTGCTGTCGCAGGCGCAGAGCGACCGTGCGATCTTGGCAAAGCAGCTTGGCATTTCCGAGCATCAGCTCTCCTATATCACGCACTCCAATTCCGGCGAGGGCTTGCTGTTCTATGGGAATGTCACCATCCCGTTTGTAGACCGTTTCCCCCGAGGAGAGATCTATGACTTGCTGACGACCCGCCCGGAGGATCTTGCCCATGAGCGAACAGACGAGTAACCCCACTTCGGGACAAAATGTCCCGAAGTCCAAGTTTCGGCGGAAAAGCCGGCAGGAGCAAACGGCGGCGTCCAAGCTGCGGATGGAGCGCCGGGGCGAGAAGCTGGACACCGCCCGGGAGAAGCTGGCAAAGCAGAAGCCGCCGAAAAAGCCCGGTGCGGTCAAGCGTCTTGCCCACACCGCCGGACACGGCGTCCACAGCTTTGTGCATGGCAAGCTCTATGAGGTCGAGCATGAAAATGTCGGCACGGAGGGCGCACACCGTTCCGAGCTGGCGGCGGAGTCCGTGTACCGCTTCGGCAGGCGCAAGCTCCGCAAGGCCATCCGGGAACACCCGGCAAAGGCCGTGGAGCGTGCCGAGAGCAAGCACATCAAGGCCACGGCGGATTATTACTATCGCAAGACCGTGGAGGAACACCCGGAAATGCAGGAGGGCGGCGCGGTGTCCCGGTATCTGCAAAAGCAGAAGATCAAGCGCCAGTACGCAAAGCAGGCGCGGGAGGCTGCCAGACAGACCGGCAAGGCTGCCGAGGGTACGGCGTCCGTCACGGGCAAGCTGACAGAAAGAGTGTCCGCCTACATCAAGGAACACCCCGGCGGGCTGCTCCTGCTGCTGGCGGCGTTTCTTCTGCTGGTGGTGCTGCAATCGTGTATGTCCTCGCTGGTAACGGTGGGCAACGGCGTGGCCGGAGCCATCGGCGCGTCCACCTATGCCGCCGATAACGCTGACCTGCTGGGGGCGGAGGCCGCCTATTGCGCTCTGGAGGACGAGCTGCAACACTACCTCGACACCTACACCCGTACCCACGATTATGACGAGTATCATTTTGACCTCGACACCATCGAACACGATCCCTATGTGCTGCTATCCATCGTTTGCGCGCTCCATGAGGGCGAGTGGACGCTGGACGAGATGCGGGGGACGCTCCAAATGCTCTTTGACCGCCAGTACATTTTGACCGAGGATGTGGTTGTCGAGGTACGCTACCGCACGGTCACAAGGACGAACAGCGAGGGCAACGACTACGATGTAGAAGTTCCATACAACTATTACATCTGCTATGTCACGCTGGAAAACTTCAATCTCTCCCATCTGCCCGTTTACATCATGGGCGAGGAAACCCTGTCCCGGTATGCCTTATACATGGCGACGCTGGGCAACCGCCCCGACCTGTTCCCGTCCTCGCCCTATGTGGGTAAGTACACCAACAAGCCCCCGGCACATGAGATCCCCGAGGACTATCTTGCCGATGAAACCTTTGCCGCCCTTCTGAAAGAAGCGGAGAAGTATGTGGGATACCCCTATGTTTGGGGCGGCAGCAGCCCGTCCACATCCTTTGACTGCTCCGGCTTCGTCAGCTATGTTTACAACCAATGCGGCTGGGACTTCGGGCGGCTGGGGGCGCAGGGACTATACAACATCTCCACCCGGACAAGCAGCCCCAAACCCGGCGACTTGGTGTTCTTCACGGGGACTTATGACACGCCGGGGATCTCCCATTGCGGCATTTATGTTGGCGACGGCTGGATGCTTCATTGTGGCGACCCCATCAGCTACACCAACCTCAACACGAGCTACTGGCAGTCCCATTTCTACGCCTACGGAAAACTATTTTGACAGGAGGTTTTTTATGGCTATCTCCAAAAGCGCAAAAATTCAGGCCGAGATTGAAAAGGTCATGGCCAAGATCAACGAGCAGCAGGCACGGCTCAAGGAGCTGGAACAGAAAAAGCTGGAGGCCGAGAACAGCGAGATCGTGGAGATCGTGCGCGGCATGAGCGTTTCGCTCACCGACCTGCCCGTGCTGCTTCAGACCATCAAGAGCGGCGGCACTTTGGGACAGATTGTCCCGAAGTCCGATCCCACAGACAAGGAGGACAGCGAATGAACAAGTGGATGAAGAAACTGACGGCGGCGCTCTGCGCCGCTGTTTTGATGTGCGGCATGGCGGTCACGGCCTACGCCGGAGGCGGCGAGGAATGGGACGGCCTTGCCCCGGTGGAGGCGCTGCCCACGGAAACCGTTGACCCCAGCGAGGGCTTCGCCGAGGACGGCAACCTTGTGACCCGTGACCTGCTCTATGACAAGGCCACCAATAAGCAGTTCATCACGGTGCAGACCAGCGGCGGCAACACCTTTTACATCGTCATTGACTATGACAAGCCCACCGACGAGGACGGCGAGCAGTATCAGACCTACTTTTTGAATATGGTGGACGAGGCTGACCTGCTGGCGGCGATGCAGGCGGCGGGCGATGAGCTGCCGGAGTGTGCCTGCGCGGACAAATGCGCCGTGGGTGCTATCAACACAGATTGCACCGTCTGCGCCGTGAACATGGGCGAGTGCCAAGGCAAGGCTCCCGAACCTGTGCCTGTGGTAGAGCCGGAGCCTGACCCCGAGCCGGAGCAGCCCAAGGCTACGGGCAGCGGCGGGACGCTCCTGCTGGTGCTGGCCGTGGCGGTCATCGGCGGTGGTGCTGGCTGGTATTTTAAGATCTACCGCCCCAAAAAGCAGCAGGCCGCCGACGCTGCGGAGGACTATGGCGACGATTATGACGATACCCCGCCTTGGGAGGACGAGGACGAAACGGAAAGCGAGGGCGAGGAATGAGATTTACCAACAGTCCTTATGAGGACTTTATGAAAGAAAAGAGCTACTTTAAGGGCGCTCCGCCCAACCTGCCGCCCAAAGGCTCCCACTGCGACGGCTGCCCCTACTGGCGCGGGATCGGCTGCGTGTTCTGCTACCGGGAACAGCTCAAGCCAAAGACGGGAGAGAAAAATGAGCCGTGAATTGACCCGGCAGGAAAAGACGGCGATCCGCTCCCTTGTGAAGCGATGGTGCGCCAATTATGACAAGGACGCTGGCTGCCTGCCGCTGGACTGTCCCTGCTATATGCTGGGCAAGTGCTGGACGGGCGCTTATTGCCGCTATTTTCGTTCGGCGGTGCTGCCCCTTGATCCTGTGCTGGAAAGGTCGCTGACCGTGGAGCGTATCACAGAAACCCGGCCTTGCCCGGTATGCGGCAGGGCATTTCTCCCGGACGGGCGGCAGCGGTACTGCTCCCCGGCCTGCGCCGGGGCTGCCCTGCGGGAGCAGAAGCGGGCGTATATGCGCCGCAAACGGAGGTAGTGCGTGGAAAAGTAGCCCCGGAAAATACCTGCATTTACAAGGCTTTTCCGGGGCGCTTTTGGGGTGGGCGATATGTTTTCCCGTCTACCCCTGTTTTCACAGAAATGCTTTCCACATCCAAGCGCCGGGGCTTTGGGACATTTTGTCCCGAAGTCCCGGTTGAGAGGAGGAATTATGCCTAAATATTATGAGATCAGCGAGGCGGCGGCAAAACGGGCAAAGGATATGAACAGCTATTCCGACTATGCCCCCGGCTCGGCCACAGCAGGCTACCGGGCGATGGTGGATGAAGCCTATGCGCTGGCAGAGAAGCAGAAAGCGCAGGTCGATCCCATGTACCATGATAAGATCGACGCCCTTGTTGACCGCTACGCCCGCAGGCTGGCGGAAAATCTCAATGAGCGCAACGCCATTGACGCCCGTGTGCCGTCTATTCTGATTACCGGGGGCGGCAATTTCCCCGTGGCGAAAAAGGCCAAGCAGAACGCCGCCCGGGATCGCAACTACGGCGAGTATGCCGAAATTGAAAAGCTGTTGGACAAGATCCGCTCCACAGGTCGGGGCGGTATCAGCGCCGACGATGACCTTGCCGTGGAAAAGCTCACAAAAAAGCTGGAGGGAATGGAGTCTCAGCAGACTATGATGAAGGCGGTCAATGCCTACTACCGCAAGCACAAGACGCTGGAGGACTGCCCCGAGCTGACGGCGGAGCAGGTGGAAAAGGTCAAGGCGTCTATGTCCCAAGACTGGCGCAAAGACCCCGTTCCGTTTCCGTCCTATCTGCTCACCAACAATAACGCCAATATCCGCCGTGTGCGCCAGCGCATCGAAGATCTGAGCCATAAGGCCGAGTTCGTGGGCTGGACATTCCTCGGCGGGGAGGCCAAGGTCAACGAGGCAGAGAACCGCTTGCAGCTCATTTTTGAGGATAAGCCGGACGCCGACACCCGGCAGGCGCTCAAAAGCGAGGGCTTCAAGTGGGCGCCCAGCCAAGGGGCATGGCAGCGGCAGCTCAACCAGAACGCCATCCGTGCCGCCGCAAGGCTGGACTTCCTGCGTCCGGAGGACGGTAAAAGCCCCTATCAGCTTCAGCCCTTTGCGAAACGGGCGGAAAAGGATGTATCACGGTGAGGAGGGTATATGGACAAAAACCAAGGCTATGAGATCATCAAGGCCGTCATGCTGGAAAACGGCAGGGGCTTTGCGCTGGGGCATCATCCTACCGCTCCCTCGCCCTATGTCACATGGGCTTGCTATGATGACAAGGACGGCCAGCGGCAGTATGAATGGGGGCATTACGGCAGCGACCGTGCCGCTTTGGAACAGGACTTTGCGGCGCGGGTGCAGGAGTACCAGCGCCTTTACAATGTCGGTGTCAAGCAGACCGAGGCTCCCGGCCTTTACAAGTATTATTCTACCCAGCGTCCCGTGGACATGGGGACATTCCCCAAGCCGCCCCGCAACGCCCCGGATGAGATCGTCAACTACGATCAGCGCGTCCCGGTTGAAAATGGGGCATTTCTGGCGTGGGGGCATTTGACCTACACACGGCCATTGACGGAAAAACAGGCAGATGACTATGAGCTGCGGCCTGCACCTGACAATCCCGACAGGCCCCGTTCCATTCGGGAGCAAATGAAAACCGCCGCAAAACAGGCCGAGGCTGACCGGGGACAATCCGCCCCAAAGAAAAATGCCCCTGACCGGGGCGACAGATAGGAGGATATTTATGGAGCAGGAACACAATCCCAACAGGAACGCCGAGCTTGCGATGGAGCAGAACGGGAACATGATCGACGGTATCATCAACAATCTGCCTGTGCCGCTCCCGGAGGAAAAGCCGCTGGACAGGGTGCGGGAACACCCACCCAAGCGCCGGAGCCGGGAGCGTGAGGAGCGTTGACAAAAAGGCGGCGTTCTGTCCATCTTCATGTGATGGTGACGCCGGAGGAGCAGGCGTTGATCGCTGACCGCATGGCCGAGGCCGGGATCTCCAACATGGGAGCCTATATGCGGAAAATGGCACTCAACGGCTATGTCCTCCATGTTGACCTCTCGGACATCCGGGAGCTGGTGGCCTTGCAGCGGCGGTGTGCCAACAACCTAAACCAAGTGGCCGTCCATGCCAACACCTACGGCATCTATCCCTCGGAGATCACGGCGCTCCAAAAGGACTATGCCGACCTTTGGGAGCCGCTGTCCGAGCTGATTAAAAAATTAGCCGTAGTAACCGACATATTATGTGGAGGGGTACAACGCTAATAGTTGTACCCCTCCTTTTTGCTGATATTTTTTACAACTGCCTACACAAAAGACTTATATGCTGATTAACTATATATTTTTCTCGATGATGTAGCTTGGTTCCCCTTGTTCCTTGGGCTTCGCTACCTCCTTTGGGAGTGATGCAAGCTTGTTCGCATTATTATTGCAACGCAGCATGGTATAAACAGAATCCCAGTCAATCCTAACAAAGAAGTCATCCTTACCGATATAGCTGGAAAGTTCATCCAAGAAACTGTCAATCCATGCATAATAGACTTCTTTTTCTTTTGAAAACAGAGATTTAATCTTGAATTTCACATTAACTTCAACATTAAACCCATAATTGTTGTAGCTTTTTTGGGGGATTGCAATGCCTAAGTAATACCTATAGAAACCGCTCTTGAGGATGGTGCTAAAACCGCCAAACAAACAAGAGACTGTTAGTGTAAGTATGGGAGTTTCAATAACAATCTCATTCTTGTTTTTTCTGGAGATTGTACTTCTTTCAGGCAAAGTCAAATCAAATCTATCATAATACCCACCGGACGAGTTCCGAGCATATACGATTGTCCCAGTATCTTTGTTATTTCCCAAGGGGGCATCGTGACAAGCAAAAATTTCACGATTAGCCATATCCTCTGAAAAAAGCTTAAGGAACCGATTACTAAGCAAAACCTCTGGAATGTCATTTCGCTGAAACTCTCGAACGCACTTCTTATCATCTGAATTGTTAAAAAATTCCGACAAGTGTAATGACAGCTTATGGATAATACAGTATTCCAACAATTCAATAAATAGAGCGCCACTATGTGTTGCAACTCCTATCGCTTGCTCTCCCGGCTTCCCGCCCACAATCCGAAACTGGCTTATACTTTCGTTGTTCCACAGTTTTTCCAACGCTTTATTTTCGGCAAATGCACAATCTAAATATTCTACCATATCAGTTGATATGCCGTACTCGGGAACACCAATAAGCTTATGGCTTTCCTCATCATAAATAACAAAACCGTTGATTTTAGTCGTTTGGTTCAGCTCGTTTATTTTGGAGGTTGAAATCCTAACAACAACTCCAATAGAAATAAACATTCCAATAACAATTAAGATGATTCCCTTGTTTTGAATTCCAAGCAACTCAACAATGCCTGTTGACAATAGATTTACGCCAATAGCAATTAGGACGGATGTCATAATCAACTCATAACTTTTCTTTTGGCTTTCAATCAATGTCGAAAATATGCGATGTTTTTTCATATTATTCACTCCTTGAAGTACAGTTTCCGCTATATTTTACCATGTTTAAACACATAAGTCTATCGATTTTATATCAAGGCATCCTTGTCTGCATATATGGGCGGAGTTATAATTTGGTAGAAAAAACTATCAACTTTTACAGGAGGTAGCTGCTATGATCGTTCTCAAAATCCTTGCCGCCCCCGTGATGGTGGCGCTGTCCCTGCTGGCCGCTATGGTCACATTCCTGTTCTGCGTGGCGTCCGCCGTGTGCGAACTGGGCTGCATTGTGCTGACGCTGCTCTCACTTATTCTGTTCGTCGGCGGACAGACGATGGGCGGGATCGTGTTCCTCGTCCTTGCGTTCCTCGTTTCTCCCTTTGGCGTTCCCGCCATCGCTGAGTGGCTGGTGGACAAGCAGCACTCGGCCAAGTTCGCCCTGCGGGATTTCATCACCGGCTGATACTTCGGGACAAAATGTCCCAAAGCAGGAACAACGGCGGCTGACCACAGCCACCGTTTGTCATATCGGAAGGAGGGCTGCCTACGGCCACAACCTACTACAAGAAGCACAAAATCAGCAAGGGCGAAACCATCGCGCAGTCCTTGAAAGAACGGTTTGACTACGGGCAAAACCCAGATAAGACCGAGGGCGGCGAATTGATCTCGTCCTACGGCTGCGACCACATGACCGCCGATGCCGAGTTCCTTTTGAGCAAGGCCAAGTACAAAGCCGCCACAGGCCGGGAGCAGCGGCGGGACGCGGATGTGCTGTGCTATCAAATCCGCCAGTCATTCAAGCCCGGGGAGATCACGCCGGAGGAGGCCAACCGCATCGGCTATGAAACGGTGATGCGCTGGACAAAGGGGAAGTATGCCTTTTTCGTTGCCACCCACATAGACAAGGCGCACATCCACAATCACATTTATTACAACTCGACCTCGCTGGACTGCACCCGGAAGTTCCGGGACTTTATCGGCTCTGGCCGTGCGGTGCGGCGGCTCTCTGACCGCATTTGCCTTGAAAATGATCTGACCGTCATCACCGATCCCAAGCTGCACAGCAAGGGGCGATTTCTCCATTACGGGGCGTGGCTGGGGACAGCGCGGCAGCCCTCATACAAGGAGCAGCTGCGGCTTGCCATCAATGAAGCTCTTGCCAAACGCCCCGCCGATTTTGATGCTTTTCTCCGGCTCATGGAGGCGTCCGGCTTCATGGTCAAGCATGGGCGCGGCGGTGTGATCTCTTTTCTTGTTCCGGGGCAGGAGCGGGCGACCCGGCTTCGAGCGTCTACCCTCGGGGACGGCTACGATCCCGAGGACATCAAGGCTGTCATCGCCGGGGCGCGACCGATCCCGGAGCAGCCTGTTCCTGTGCCTGCTGCCCCTCGCCGTGTCAATCTTATCGTGGATATACGGGAGCGGCTGCGCTCCGGTAAGGGTACGGCCTATGCGCGGTGGGCAAAGGTCTATAACCTAAAACAGATGGCGGCGGCGCTTCAATTCATGCAGGAGCAGAATATCACCGAGTATGACCAACTCTCCGCCAAGGCCGAGGACGCCGTTTCCCGCTTTCACGCGCTGACCGAGCAACTCCGGCGGACGGAGGCTGACCTGTCCGTAACCTCCGAGCTGATGGGAGCCGTGGTGCGGTACGCCAAGACCCGCCCCGTCTTTGACGGGTACAAGGCTACAAAGTACAGCCGGAAATACCTTGCCGAGCATGAAGCGGAGTTGGCGGACTACCGGGCAGCCAAGGCCACGATGGGAGAACTGCTGGGCGGTGAAAAGCTGCCCAAGATGGCAGAGCTAAAAGAAAAACGCCGCCAACTGGCGGCGCGGAAAAAGGCGCTCTATACCGAGTACCGCTCGGCGCAGGAGGAAATGCGGCAGGCCGTGGCGGTCAAGGCCAACATTGACTATCTGTTGGGCGTCACGGATAGCCAGCGCAAAAAGGAACAGGAGCGATAGCGCACGGTGACGCAGACAAATTACTTTGGGACAAAATGTCCCAAAGCTGGGTTTGGGGAGGCTCCCCAACAAGCGTTTTTGCAGCCCGCCGGGATGCAAAAATAGCAAGTGTGGCTACACTTGCCCTGCTTGCCGTTAGTGCGTACCCCGGAAACCCCATGAAAAAACGGAGGCAGCGCCGTTTCTTACGCTCCCTCCGTTTCACGGTTTTCTATGATTGCATTGATAATACCCTCGACGAGCCGCAGTTCGCTTTCGTTGAGAGAATTAAGTTGAATGTTGATCCGCTTCTTTGCGGCTTCATCGGCTCCCATATCAGGATAAAAATATTCGTCAACAGAGATACCGAACATGGTTACCATTTGGTAAAAGGCGTTTAGGCTCGGATGTTGTCCGTCATTTTCGTGATACATAATGGTACGCGGATCGCGGTCAACAATGTATCCTAATTGCTCCTGCGTCATGCCCTCACGCTCACGGGCTTTCTTGATAGCAAGTCCGATTCCGTGGAAGTCAAATTTCCGCTCGTCCCGTTCAATTTTCATAGTATCACCACCTGATGTAATTTTACATTTCAGGTAATAGCATTTGAACGGTGTTGAATTTCATTCTACCACATATTTAATTTCGCATCACAAACTTGCTTACTATACAGCTTTGAAATATGATTAGGCATACAACAAAATATTTTTGAGTGTTTTTTGCTTTTTGACCGTACTATTATTGACCGGTTAATTCAATGAAGTTCCGATGACAAGAGGTGAAGTTTTTGAGTGATGAAAAAGTTGTTGGTGCGATCAAGCACGGAAACGAGGAAGCTATTAACCATGTGATAACGAAATACTCAAAACTGATGTGGTCAATCGCAAGCTCTATTTTACACAATGTTGCATCTGACCAGGACATTGAAGAATGTGTTGCTGATGTTTTTGTGTACTTGTGGAAGCACCCGGAAAAGTATGACCCACAGCGAGGGACACTAAAAGTTTGGCTTTCCGTGGTTGCAAGAAGTCAGGCCATCGACAAGTATCGGGATTTGTCAAAAAATAATGCTGTTCCCCTCGATGATACGGTTTTTATTGAGCAGACAGATATTTGTGACGGCATGATGGATAGCGAAACAAAGCGTATGCTTATTTCAGCAGTACGAGCATTAGGTGAGCCGGAACAAGAAATACTGATCCGCCGATATTACTACGACCAAAAGCCAAAAGAAATTGCAGTTGCCCTCGATATGCCCGTTAAACAAGTTGAAAACCACCTATATCGCACAAAACAAAAGCTCCGTGCGATATTGGCAAATTAGAAATGGAGGTTACTTTAGTGAGTTCTTTTAATCAAGCACATTTGCGAAATATCAAAAGTTCGTTTGAAGAAAAAACCGGGGTTGAACTGACTTCCCGAAAGCCTTTGCGACACTCCATTAGGACTGTTACTGTTTTAGCGGCGGTGGTTGGCTGTTGCTTAACCATGACCGCTTTTGCAATCAGTATGTTTTCCTCTCTGTCAGGGGATGACCTTTCTCTGGCGGCCACATACGAGGGAAACGGCGTGGTTTTCGTTCAAGTAGAAAACAGGTCTGACAAAGAGCTTGATTTTCAATCTGCCCTTAAACTAATGCGTTGGTCTACCAGCGAAGAAGTTAAACCTCTTTCGAAAAAGGTGTCATTCAATAACACCACAATACCTGCTCATTCAAGTGGTACGATGGAAATTGACCTTTCAGGGGCCTACGATATGTCGCTACTGGAAACGCCGATTTTAGACGATGACTGGTACTATTTCGTATTGACGAACAACAACTTCGTGTTCGGGCAGGATTGGATGTGTCCTGTTGAGTTTGCAGAACCTATCCCGACCGAAAAAGTTGACCCAACACCGATTACTCCCATTGCCGCTGACCCGGAACTCGTAGCAAAAATTGCAAAAGAATTAAGACCATACTTTGAAAGCTACACCTTAGATGTTAACGAGAGAAATCAACTCGCTGACGAATATCTGGAACAGTGCCGGAAGTTGCTGGGACAACTGGATATAACCATCGTACCCTCCGTGTCTCCTGATGAGTTAACTTTGATTGACAGCGATGAAAGCGTCATTTTTGATCGTACTGTGCCTACGGATATGCAGTTGCAGTTAACAGGTCTGCATCGCCGCTCAACAGACGGATATGACAAAATGATTGGCTCCTCTGCTGAGGAATGTGCGATGGTTTTAAGCGCCTACATCCCGCAGCACAAAGGCGAAATCGACGGTGGCGTGGATATACCTTTGATTTATGTTTTCACGTACGAAAAAAATGAAATCGAAACCACGCAGGACTATGCCCTTATCCGCGGCCAACTTATGACATTTGAACAGATGGAGCAGTACAAGATTTATGAAGATGAACAGTATGTCTGCTATGATGTCAGTGACCTGTTCTATTCCGATCTCCGCCAGTATGTAGAAAGCATGGTTAGCCAGAGAAGCGATGTTTATTTTGACGAACAGGTCTGGGAGCGCGTTCAGAACATTTATAACTACTATCGAGATAACATGGGATCGCTTCTCGGTTATAGAGATGGTATGGGACACGGAATGACAGAGACTATGACCGAAACTGATGCATCGAATAAACCGGAAAATAAGCCGTACACTCGTGATAGCTTATCGGAGTACCGATTGACCACCGAAAGCTGCTATGATGACCCCAATAATTCTGTTGCAGACCAGAACTATGAAGTTGGTGAGCCCAACTGGAATGATTAAATAATCTGCTCTGCCGCACGACGGCAAAAGAAAAAAAGCCGTCGTACAGCAGTCTATCAACACGCCTATGAAGCGGCGGCTTTGAGTTTCAGAGCCGCCGTTTCTTTGTGCTTGCAAACCTATGACGACTTGCAGGGACACGGCAGCCGATGGGAGGTTCATCTGCCGTGTCCATTTTACTTTTTCATAGCGTTAATGATCTGCACCAGCTAAAAAAAGCGTAGCCCCTCCATCGGAGCAGTCCGGCTTTGAAAGTGAAATTAAACATCATGTAACAAGAAATTTATTTGCTTGCGTCCGTATAGCGTCCTGCTATGCGGGCGTTTTTATATGCCTGCACCTTGGGACAATTTGTCCCAAAGCAGCCAGCCCCGGCTGCCGATCCCCGCCGTTCCTCCGTTCTGTTCACCCACCCACACATGAACCGAATGGAGGAAATACAAATGACGACCATCAATCTGAAGGACTTTTACACTTGGTACACCCATGATGAATACATCGAAGTTTCCGACGAAGTGGCCGCCGAGCTGAAGGCGGACAAGCTGTATGAAGCAGCCCATCAGCGGCGCACGACCCGCAACAAGGCACAGTATTCCCTCGACTGTGACGATGGGATCGAATACTCGGCCTGCCTGCATGAACCGACGCCGCAGGAGCTTCTGGATCGCATGGAGCTGTTCGTCCACCTGTGGAACGCCATCAACTCTCTGCCGGAGGTGCAGGGCATCCGGGTGGAGGCGCATCTGATTCTCGGCAAGAGCTACCGCCAGATCGCCCGGGAGCAAGGCGTGGACAAGAGCGTTGTCCGGCGCTCGGTAAAGCGCGGCATGGTTGCTATGAAAAAATATTTGAAAAAAGTTCTGTGAGTGAGGCTCCATTTGCCCGATTTTTGTCCTTGGTATATGAGAAGTAGTTTTCACTTTTCCGCAGCAAAGTAGTTGATGCTCCGTCACGGATCGTCGCTATCCGCTGTGAGGGAGCGCCGCATTGAATATGAGCTGTCTTATGACAGGCCAACAGGAGCGGGTGCGGCGCTCCCAACTGTCAAAAACACCTTGGGACATTTCGTCCCAAGGTCATAAGCCGCAGGCCAGCACCCGGCAAGAGTGCTGGCCTGTTTGCTTTCCCAATGGACAACAGGGAGAACTATGATTTTGTTTTGCATCTGTGAAAGGAGGACGCCATGACTGAAAAGCCCGCTGCGGAAGAATATGTGTACCATATCGGAAAGATCCGCTTCATCGTCACGCCTGTTTACAAGGAAACGGGAGAGCTGATGCGTGACATCCTTTTGAAGCTGATGCTGGCTGACTTGGAGCCGGTATAACCCCATCGACATCCTTAACATGGGCGGTCAGGCGAGGTATAATATAGTCAGGATGAATGACCTCTTGCTTGACTGCCAGAGAGGAGGTTTATATGAAACAGTCAAGCAAAAAACACGAACTCGGCACAGCCGCTCTCTACTGCCGACTGAGCCGTGACGATAATATGGACAGCGAGTCCAACAGCATCCAAAATCAGAGGAAGATACTCCAAAAGGCCGCCAAGGACAAGGGCTATACCGACACGGTTTTCTTTGTAGACGATGGCATCACTGGAACGACCATGAAGCGTCCCGGCTTTCAGAAGATGCTGACGGCTATCGAGGCCGGGTACATCTCGGCGGTGTTCGTCAAAGACCTTTCCCGGCTGGGGCGCAACTACATTGAGGTCGGCAAGCTGACCGAGGAATTTTCCCCACTCCACGATATACGGCTGGTGGCCGTTTCCGACGGCGTGGACAGTGACGAGGGCGAGGACGATTTTACTCCGTTCAAGAACATTATGAACGAGTATTACGCCAAGGACATTTCCAAGAAGCGCCGGATCGTGAACAAGATGAAAGGTAACGCAGGCGTTCCGCTCTCTCCGCCGCCCTACGGCTACATCAAGAACCCGGACGATCCCCGCTTTTGGGTGATAGAGCAAGAAGCCGCCGAGGTGGTGCGCCGGATCTACCGTATGGCGCTGGAGGGGTACGGGCTGGCGGAAATCGCCGCCCGCCTTGCCGCCGATGGCGTGGTCAATCCCACCTACTACTGGCGCAGCCGTGGAACAAGCCGGGGCGGGTCGAAAAGCACCGTGGAGCCTACCAAGTGGGGGCATACCACCGTCAAGAAGATCCTTACCTTGCAGGAATACTGCGGTGATGTCATCAACTTCAAAAGCTACTCCAAGTCCTACAAGATGAAAAAACGGATCGAGAACCCGGAGGAGAACCGGGCGATCTTCCTCAATGTCCATGAAGCCATCATTGACCGCCAGACTTGGGAAAAGGTGCAGGCGCTCCAAAAAGGAACGCGCCGCAAAAAGCCCACGGTCACGCAGGAGCCCAGCGTATTCTCCGGGCTGCTGAAATGCCCGGAGTGCGGCGGCAATCTCAATTTCCACTTCAACCAGAACAACCACGACATCAAGTTTTTCAGTTGTCAGAACCACAACTCCGGCTATCGCAAGTGCAGCAAGACGCACTATATCCGACTGGACTTCTTGGAGCAGGTCGTTTTGTATGAGGTCAAGCGGCTGGCCTGCTTTGCCAGCGAATACGAAAATGACTTTATCAAAGTCATGATCGGACACTCGGCAAAGGTGGCGGAAAATGGACGCATCCGCAAGCAGCAGGAGCTGGACGCTCTGACCACCCGTGACCGGGAGCTGGATATGCTCTTTGAACGGCTCTATGAGGACAATGTAGCGGGAAAGATCGACGATGCCCGGTTTGCCAAAATGTCCAAACGCTATGAACAAGAGCAGGGCGAAAACGCAAAGAAAATCAAAGCTCTGCGGCTGGAGCTGAAAAAGGACGAGAGCAAGCGCATGGACATTGACGATTTCCTTGAAACGGTACGGCGGTACACGGATGCGACTACCATTACAAAGCGCATGGTCGCGGAACTGATCGACCATATCGAGGTGTACCACGCTGAAAAGCAGGACGGCATTACCAACCAGCGCGTCGTTATTCACTATAACTGCATCGGTGCCTTTGATGTGCCGGATCGCCGGAAGATCCCGGAGGCCGACATTATCATGGAAACAAGAAAAGGCGTAGCACTCAGCTACGCCCCGGAACAGGTTGCAGTATAGGAGGTACGACACGATGAAAGCCTATTTCTATTGCCGCGTCGCTCGCGATGATAGCTTTTCTTTGGAACGGCAGGCCGAGGAGCTTCGCCGCTATGCGAAGCAAGCCGGGTACACCATCGTTGGTGCTGCCGCCGAGCATGGCTCTGGAATGACCCTTGACCGTCCGGCTTTGCAAGAGGTGATGGAGGCTGTTCTTGCCGGAAAGGTGGATGTGGTGCTGATAAGCAGCCTTGACCGTATAGGGCGGGATTGGGGCATGACAAAGCAGTACATCGACCTGCTGACCGAGCATAAGGTCAAGCTGCTGTGCCTGCGGGAACGGGTGAGCACCGACAGCTCCGGCTTTTCACCATTTTCTACATAAAAAAGCAGAGTGTCCATTACAGGATACTCAGATCCTATAAGGACACTCTGCATGGTCCGAGTGGCGAGACTTGAACTCACGACCCCTTGACCCCCAGTCAAGTGCGCTACCAACTGCGCTACACCCGGATAAGCTGAACTCTCGAAGTCAGCTTATACATACTAACATAGTTTTCCGCAGAATGCAAGCCCTATTTTCAAAAAAGTCGAAAAATTTTGAAAATTAAGACCGGCGGGGATCAAGTGTCTCGCCCATCTGCTTCTACCAGAGTAAAACGTGGGCCGTGATAACCGTCGCGGTCCACGATCTCGCACCACATAGAGGCGGGACGTACCCAAATGCCGCGTTGGCCGTAGAGCGCCTGATAGACCACCATGGGTTCCATGGTTTCAGAATGATGGGCAACATACAAAAGCCGGTATTCATTACCCTTGAAGTGCCGGTACCGGCCGGGAAGAAGCGCAGGCAGAGCGTCCATAAAATACCTCCGTTTATGGTTTAGCGCAAAGCGCGGAACGGTGCGGGATCAAGAGTGCTGCCACGCTCCTGCATCAGGGTTAGAACCTCGTCCAGCATGGGAAGGGAGGGCATGGCGCCCAGACGGGAGACCGTGATGGCGGCGGTGTGGCTGGCAAAGGTCAGCGCATCGTCCGCTGAAAGGCCGATGGAAAGCCCAACGGACAGAGCTCCCACAAAAGAGTCCCCGGCTGCGGTGGGGTCGGCTACGTGCTCCATGCGGACGCAGGGGATGTACCGGGGGCCGGATGGCTCCGCCACAGCGGAGCCGAAGCCCCCAAGTGTGATGACCGTATGTGCGACGCCCTTGGCGCGCAGTGCTGCGGCAATGGCCCGAAGGTCCGCGTCCAGAGGGCCTGTTTCCTCTATGCGGAGCGGTAAATGGGTCTCCTGTGAGGCTTCCTGCTCATTGGGAATCAGCCACGAGACCAGACTGAGCAGAGTATCATTCAGCTCTGCCGCCGGGGCGGGGTTCAGGATAACAGGCACACCGGCCTCCCTGGCAAACCGGGCCACAGCCAGATTGACCTCCAGAGGAATTTCGAGCTGTAACAGCACAAGGTCATACTCCGCGATTTGTTCCCGCAGCCATGACACCTCAGATGCCTTCAGCGTCAGGTTAGCGCCGGGAATGACGATGATGCGGTTCTGGGCCGTGTGGCCGGAAACAGCCAGCGTTACATGGCCTACGCCGGAGTGGCAGTCCGGACGAACGATGACATGGCCGGTATCCACGCCTGCATTTTGCAGCGGTTCCAAGAGCTGGCGGCCAAACAGATCATCCCCCACGCAGCCGACCATTGTGACCTCCGCGCCCAGCCGCGCACACTGAAGGGCCTGATTGGCGCCCTTGCCGCCGGGGGCGGTGTGGAAGGACTTCCCGTAAACCGTTTGTCCGGGGCCGGGGACTTGCTCCGTTGTGGCGATGACATCCATAACAAAGCTGCCGACAACCAAAATGCGGGGTTTCTGATGTACCATAGCATAGCTCCTGCTCTACAGAGGATCACGGCCTCTGACGTACTTTATTCATATTATAGCGGATTGGGAAAAAGATACAAGAGCTTTCTGAAAAAGCCGCCGGAAAACGATTAAATAAATATACAATCTTCACTATGAAAAGTGGAAAGGCAAAGGCCTGTTCCGGCGCGTGAAAATAAAATTCCGTCTGCGGACAGCCTCTCGGAGTCCGCAGACGGAATGATTTTTTACGGTTTATCATCGGTGGCGTCGGGTGTTGCCTCGGGAGCGGCGCTGTTTCCACTTTCCCGGGCCTGACGCAGATAATCCTGCTCCGCTGTTTTCTTGCTGGGGACGAAGCTCTGGGCCGGCGTCCGTTTTGTGCCCTTGCTGCGGGCGTAGAAAAAGCCGGTGACGGAGAATACCACAGCGCCCACGAAATTCACCAGCAGGTCCTTCATAGTGTCAATGAGGCCGATGTCCAGATAGCCGCCCATTCCAAGCTCCTCACCGTTGATGACTACATCGTAAATCCCCTTCACCGCTACCACCTTGTTGCTGCGGGTGGGGTCTAGACTGGCGGAGTAAATGGCGTTGATGACGGTATCCCGCTGCATATCGGAGTGGAAGAACCAGTCCATGCCGAACTCGAAAAACTCCCACAGGACGCCGATGGTCATGGAAAAGCAAAAGGCCACCAGAGCCAAAAAGAAGGGCGAGAGGTCAAAGGTGAGCTTTTCGTTGTCATTGAGCAGCAGAACCATGGAAAAGCCAACGGCTGCGGCCAGAAAGCCGTTGATGGTGTGGAGCATGGTGTCCCAGTTGGGGACGTTGACATAGAAGGCGTTGACCTCGCCCAAAATCTCCGCCGCGAAAATGAAGCAGAGAATGGTGATCTCCAGCGGCGGAGGCAGCTCGATTCGCAGCCGCACCTGCACCCAGCTTGGGACGTACAGCAGAGCGATGGTCAGCACGCAGAAAAACGCGCCCTCATAGTTGTGCAGAAAAATCTGGCGCACCAGCGTGATGATGACCAGCACCCGCAGTGTGTAAAAGACGATGAAGGAGCTTTTGTGCTCTCGAAGCTCCTGTGCCATGGCCTGCTTAAAGGTTTTTTTCAGCCAGCCGCGTTCCTTTTTCATTTTCTTCAATCATTTCTCCGTTCCGGCAGTCGCCTGTTTTTTGTAGTATCTTAACATAAGTTCTGCTGTAAAGCAAGGCGCTCAATCGGAATCGGGGCGGCTCATGAGGCCAAGCTGGTAAAAGGCAACGGCGCTGGCGGCGGCCACATTCAGAGAATCGACACCGTGGCTCATGGGAATCATCACGGTGTAGTCACAGTGGGCGATGGTGTCGGCGACAAGACCATCTCCCTCGGTCCCCATGACAACGGCCAGCTTGGGCTCGGCGGCAAGGCGGGCATCATTCAGGCGGATGGAGTCGGCCCGCAGCGCCATGGCGGCGGTTTTGAAGCCGTATTGGTGCAGCAGCGCAGTCCAGTCCGCGTCCTCCGGCAGATAGGTCCACGGTACGAGGAAGACGTTTCCCATGCTCACCCGGCTGGACCGGCGATACAGCGGATCGCTGCCGGCGGCGGTGAGGAGCACGGCGTCCATTCCCAGCGCGGCGGCGGAGCGGAAAATCGCGCCGATATTCGTGGGGTTCATCACGTTTTCCAGCACGGCGATGCGCCGCGCCTTGGCGCAGATCGCCTCTACTGTAGGCAGCGGAGGCCGCCGCATGGCACAGAGCATCCCCCGGGTCAGGTGAAAGCCGGTGAGCTGGGTCAGAACCTCCAGCTCCGCCGCGTAGACCGGAATATCGGCGGTACAGCGCTCCAGCAGCGCCGCACCCTTGCCGGTGGTGTGCCTAGTCTCCATCAGAAACGAGACCGGCACGCAGCCAGCGTCCAGCGCCCGGCCGATGACCAGCGGACTTTCCGCCACGAACAGGGCGTTGGCCGGGTCGGCCCGGTTCAGGAGCTGGTTTTCGGTCAGGCGGGCGTAAATGTCCAACTCCGGGGCTTGAAAATCGGTGATGGGGATCATATGAGCCATAGCGGGCCTCCTGATGGTAATGTCAATTTCCATTCATTATATAGGAAGCGGGCCCGAAAGGCAAGGCATGAAAAAGCTCCCCCGCCAAGGGCGGAGGAGCGGAGGCTACAGGACCGTGCGCTTTTGCATGACCGCCGGTGCGGGCAGCGCATGATGGGCGGGCAGGGGATAGATCATGGGGTACGCCGCGGCGCAGACCAGCAGCCCGGCCAGCACGTCCAGAACAGAGTGCTGCTTTAGAAACACCGTGGATATGCTGATGAGCACCGTGAGGATAAATACCGTCAGACGGATGGGCGGCTTAGAAAGCATTCGAGAATCCCGGGCGGCGAAGTACACGGCGAAAGAGCCGATGACATGGATAGAGGGGCAGACGTTGGTATTGGTATCCGAGCGGTACAGCATGGACACCAGCCGCGTCAGGACATCATTGCCGGAGAGAACAGGCCTTAAATGCTGACAGTTGGGAAAAAGCCAATATGTCAGCAGGGCGAAGGAATATGTCAGGATAATGAATTTCATCATCCGCCGGAAGGCGGGAACATCCCGCAGGGCGGTCCAAGCCAGCATCCCCGCCACAAAAAGGAACCAGAAAACGTAGGGAATTACAAACCAGCGGCAAAAGGGAATCATAGCGTCCAGCGCGCAGCGCATAGGGTGATAATAGACTGGCGGGCGGAGGTGCTCCAGCGCATAGAAGGTAAGGCTGAACAGCGGCCAGAACAGCAGCAGCCGCAGATGGCCGAAGCGCCGGAGGTCCGGCAGCTGCGCAAAGCGGTGAAACGGGTGCATGAAAAACCTCCTCTCTGGTTTTGTACGGGGAGATTATAGGAGGTTCTGTCAAAAAAAGAATGAATAATCTTTTAACATTTTCTGAACAAAGCACGATTGTTACCGCTTTGTTGTGGATTTGGAGCGGGCAGTATGGCATACTAAGAAAAATGAAAGGGGGAGACGTTGTGGATACGAAGATGGATCTGCGCCCGCCCATCCGACGCAGCTGGCTGCGCCTGCGGCTGGGAAAGGCGTATTACACCGGAAAACGATATCTGCTGTGGTGTTCGCCCAAGTACCGTTGGGCAAAGATTCGGAGGGAAGAGCGGCTCCCCTGCGTCCAGTTCTCCCACGCCACGCCGCTTATGCGTCACCTCCGGGGAGAAGAAATGGCCTGGCAGGAGAATAAGGTGACGAACCTGAATCTGGCCGTGAAGCGATTGGACGGACTGATTCTGCATCCCGGCGAGACCTTCAGCTATTGGAAGCTTATCGGAAAACCCACCGCCCGAAAGGGCTACAAGGAGGGCATGGTGCTGTTTCTGGGACAGATCGGCGGGGATATTGGCGGTGGGCTGTGCCAGCTGTCCAATCTGATTTTCTGGATGACCCTCCACACACCCCTGACGGTGACAGAGCGCTACCGCCACTCTCATGACGTGTTCCCGGACGCCAACCGCACCCAGCCCTTCGGCAGCGGGGCCACCTGTGCCTATCCCCACCGGGATCTCATGATCCGCAATGACACGGACCGTCCGTATCAGCTGTGCCTGCGGGTGGGGGAGACCCATCTGGAGGGGGCATGGTATTCCGTGGAGCCGCCCGCTCTCCGCTTCCGGGTTCTGGAACGGGATGCCCGAATCGACCAGGCCGCCTGGGGCGGCTATATCCGGCACAACCAGCTTTGGCGGGAGGTGTATGGCCTGTCCGGTGCGCTTTTGGAGGAGCAGTACCTCTGCACCAACGATGCCATCATGATGTACAGCCCCCTGCTGCCAGCCGCGCCTGCGGATGGCGAATGATACGAAGGAGACAGCAATGCACTATCAGAATGTCCGGGCGGCGAAATTCATCGACCGCCCTAACCGTTTTATCGCCCATGTGGAACTGGACGGCAGCGTGGAGACCGTCCATGTGAAGAATACGGGCCGCTGCCGGGAGCTTTTAGTGCCGGGGTGTACGGTCTATCTGGAAAAGGGAGCCAATCCCGCTCGGAAAACGGCCTATGACCTCATTGCGGTAGATAAGGGCGGCATTTTGATCAACATGGACGCGCAGGCGCCGAATAAGGTGTTCCATGAGTGGGCGGCGTCCGGCGGCTTTGCGCCGGAGGTCACCGCTATCCGTCCGGAGTTCGTCTACGGTGCTTCCCGGCTGGACTTTTGCTTGGAAACGCCCCGTGGACCGCATCTGGTGGAGGTCAAGGGCGTCACACTGGAGGAAAACGGAAACGCCCTGTTCCCGGACGCCCCCACGGAGCGGGGCGTCAAGCACATCCGGGAGCTGCAGCGGGCTGCGGCGGATGGGCTTGACGCGACACTCTTTTTTGTGATACAAATAGAAGATATTGCCAGCGTCGCCCCCAATGACGCAACACAGCCCGACTTCGGCTCCGCCCTGCGGGACGCGGCGGCCCATGGGGTGCGGGTGCTGGCCTATGACTGTGATGTGGCACCGGACTGTCTTAAAATTCGCAGAGAAGTTCCGGTGATCCTGTAGGAGGCTTACATCAGTATGGGTTTTCTTGAGCTGTTCCTCATCGGCGTGGGACTGTCGATGGACGCCTTCGCCGTAGCGATCTGTCAGGGCCTGTCCATGACGAGGATCAAATGGGGCCATGCCTTGACGGTGGGATTGTATTTCGGCGGCTTTCAGGCGCTTATGCCGTTTATCGGCTGGATGCTGGGCTCTCAGTTCGCGGCCCGAATCCAGAGCTTTGACCACTGGGTCGCCTTCATCCTGCTGATGCTCATCGGCGGCAATATGCTGCGGGAGGCTCTCTCCGGCGAGGAGGACGAGGCCGAGGACGCCGCCATCGGCGCGGGTCTGGACCACAAGAAACTTTTTCTCATGGCTATCGCTACCAGCATTGATGCTCTGGCAATCGGAATTACTTTCGCGTTTCTTGATACCGCCATTCTGCCTGCCTGCGGCATCATCGGCACCACCACGTTCTGCATTTCCCTTGCGGGTGTGGCGGTGGGCTGCTGGTTCGGCGCCCGGTACAAAAAGCGGGCGGAGTTGACCGGCGGCGTGATCTTGATGCTGCTGGGCGTTAAAATCCTGTTGGAGCATTTGGGACTTATCGGCTTTTAAGTCCTGCGGGCCTGTACGGAACAGAATAATACAAAGGAGAATAGAGTATGAAGGCACCCAAGAGCATCTGCCTTTTGAACGATTCCTTTCCGCCGCTGATCGACGGCGTGGCCAATACCGTTGTCAACTACGCCCAGGAGCTGACAAAGCTGGGAGACCGAGCCATCGTGGTGACACCGGAGCACCCGGAGGCTGATGACAGCCGGTTTTCGTTCCCGGTCGTACGCTACCCCAGTGTGGATACCCGGCGGCTGTTCGGGTATCTTGCGGGTTATCCCTTTTCCCCGGAAACGCTGCGGCGGCTGAAAAGCGAAAAGATCGATCTGTTGCACAGCCATTGCCCGGTGATGTCCACCATTTTGGCCCGGTCCATCCGGGAGGTGGTGGACGCACCGCTGGTGTTTACATATCACACAAAATTCGATGTGGATGTGGCTAAGCTCATCCGGGGCAGACTGCTGCAGGAGAGCGCGCTGTATCTTCTGGCGGCCAATATTTCCGCGTGCGACGAGGTATGGGTCGTCAGCCATGGCGCGGGGGAGAATCTGCGCTCCATCGGCTATCAGGGCGATTATCATGTCATGGAAAACGGCGTGGATATGCCACGGGGCCGGGTCAGCGAGGCGGACATTGCCGCTGCCACCGCAGGGTATGACCTGCCGGAGGGCGTGCCGGTATTTTTGTTCGTGGGCCGCATGATGTGGTACAAGGGCCTTAGAATCATTCTGGACGCGCTGCGGCTGCTTGCGGCCGGAGGGGAGGATTTCCGCATGGTGTTTATCGGCAACGGCGCCGACGCGTCAGAGGTGCAGGAATACGCAAAGCCGCTGGGCAATAAGTGCATTTTCACCGGGGCCATCTCTCAGCGGGAGACGCTGCGGGCGTGGTACTGCCGGGCGGACCTGTTTTTGTTCCCCTCCAGCTATGATACCAACGGCCTTGTGGTCCGTGAGGCGGCGGCCAGCGACCTTGCGGCGGTGCTCATCAAGGAGAGCTGCGCCGCCGAGGGCGTAGTAGATGGTGAAACAGGCTTTTTGATTGAGGAAAATGCCGGTGCCATGGCGTCTAAGCTGCAGGCAATCTGCCGGACGCCGGAATGCATGGCCGAGGTGGGCCGACAGGCCGGTGAGCGGCTGTACCTCTCGTGGGCGGATGCCGTAAAGCGGGCCGAGGACCGCTACGGCATCGTGATGGAGAACTACCGCATGGGGCGGTACGATGAGCACCACAAGCCGATGGATGGCTTTTTGAACGCGCAGGGGACTATGATGGAAACGCTGGCCCGGCTCCGCAATCTGGGAGATGGTTTGGCGGAGCGCTCCCGGGAGGGCTGGGAGGAGCATAAGGGGGAATATGAGGAGCGCCGGGAGGAACGCCGCGAGGAGCGGCGCAGCTTCCGTTCGGAGCTGAAGCAAAAGGGCGAGGCTCTGTGGCAGAAGCTGGACCGGTATCTTTGAGTGCCTGACAGATTTCTCCTAAAAAAGCGGAAATATGGCTGACAAATGGGACGCGGCGTGGTAGAATACACGCGGCGTCCCATTTTTTGGGCGCGGACTGTGAATAATTAGGAGCGTATATGGAAGAACGTAAAAAGCGCCGGGGGGACCGGCGGGACGCATATTGGGTCCGTGATCTGGACGGGTTGCACACCATTATGCCGCATCTGATGGACAAGCGCACGGATGCGGAGGTCTATGTCAATATGCCCTTTGATGTAACGGAAACACTGCGGTACATTGAGGGGAAAAACCAGCATGAGGAGGAATACCGGGCAACGCTGTTCCACTGCATTCTCATGGCTGTTGCCAAAACCGTGTATTTCCGTCCGGATTTGAACCGCTATATCTCCGGCCGCAGATACTACCAGCGCTATGACATCACGCTGGGCTTTGTGGCGAAGAAGCGGTTTGAGGACCACAGCGAGGAGCGGCTGGTGGTGGCGACAGCGCCGGAGGACTGGACGCTGACCGCCGTGACGCATCAGGTGGTAGGCAAGGTGCATCAGGCACGGACAGAGAAAAGCGGCGGTGCCAACGGGGCCATGGATATCTTAAAGCATCTGCCCCGGTGGTTTTTGATGCTGTTTTTCCGGATTTTAAAAATTTTGGACTTTTACGGGAAAGTGCCGGATGAGCTCCGGGAGGACGATCCCAACTTTGCCAGCGTGTTCCTTACGAACTTAGGCAGCATCCGCTGTCCCAGCGTGTACCACCACCTGAATAATTATGGAACCAATTCCATCATGATCGCCATCGGCACGCTCCGCAAGGAGGAAAAGATCGCCCCGGACGGTTCCCGCAGTGTGCGGGATATGGTGGACATCGGTATCACGCTGGACGAGCGGGTGGCGGATGGTTTTTATTTTGGACGTTCTTTGAAGCTGGTGCAGTATTTGCTGGCAAATCCGGAGCTGCTGGAAAAACCCTTGAAGGAGGCTGTTGATTTTGAGTGTTGAAGCGACAAAGGTAAAGGCGCCGTGGCTGGCGTTTTACGGCGTGGTGCCGGAGCATCTGCAATATCCCGACTGTACGATGTATGAGGCGGTGGAGCGCTGCGCGCAGAAGTACCCGAGCTATCCCGCCTATGTGTTTATGGGCCGGAAGACCAGCTACCGTGCGCTGGTGGCGGAGATCAACCTCTGTGCCCGTGCGCTGAAGGCCATCGGCGTCCGCCCCGGCGATAAAATCACCATGGCCATGCCGAACTGCCCGCAGGCAGTCACCATGTTCTACGCCATCAATCTTGTGGGCGCTACGGCCAATATGATTCATCCCCTCTCCAGTGAGAATGAGATCGAGTTTTACCTCAAGGAGTCCGGCTCTCTCTTTGCAGTGACGCTGGACCAGTTCTACCATAAATTTGAGGCCATCCGCCAGAACGTGACGCTGGACAATATCATTCTGGCCTCCATCCCGGACGCCCTGTCCCGGCCGGTGCGGGTGGGCTATATGCTCACTGAGGGCCGCAAGCAGGCCCGTATCCCCAAGGACGCGCCGGTGCTGCGGTGGCACGAGTTTCTGCGCCGTGGCCTGGCGTACCACTGGAGGTATAAGGCGGAGAAAAAAGCACAAGATGAGGCGGTGATTCTCTACTCCGGCGGCACCACCGGCGTGACAAAGGGAATCCAGCTCACCAATCTGAACTTCAACGCGCTGGGCGCACAGATCATTGCCACCAATCCCATGTTCCGTCCCGGCGATAAAATGCTGGCGGTGATGCCGATGTTCCACGGCTTCGGACTGGGTGTGTCCATCCATTCCATGCTGGTCAACGGCGGCTGCTGCATCCTTGTGCCCCGGTTCACGCCGGACAGCTATGCAAAGCTGCTGTTAAAATACCGCTGCAACCTCATTGCCGGTGTACCGACGCTCTATGAGGCGCTGCTGCGGCTGCCGAAAATGAAAAACGCTGATTTGAGCTGCCTCAAGGGCGTTTACTCCGGCGGCGACAGTCTTTCCGTGGAGCTGAAGAAGCGGTTCGATAAATTCCTTTTTGACCACCACGCCACCATTCAGGTGCGGGAGGGCTACGGCTTGACGGAGTGCGTCACCGCCTCCTGCCTGACGCCGTATCACATCTCCCGGGAGGGGTCCATCGGCATCCCGTTCCCGGATACATACTATAAAATTGTAGAGCATGGCACACAAAACGAGGTGCCCTACGGCACGGATGGTGAAATCTGCCTTGCCGGTCCCACAGTGATGATGGGCTATCTCCATCACCCGGAGGAGACCGCCGCAACGCTCCAGACCCATGCCGATGGATTGACATGGGTACACACCGGTGATCTGGGGTATATGGACAGCGATGGCTTTGTCTATTTCAAGCAGCGTATCAAGCGTATGATCGTCACCAGCGGCTACAATGTGTATCCCTCTCAAATGGAGAATATTCTGGACGCTCATGAGCTGGTGCAGATGAGCTGTGTCATCGGCGTGCCGGACAAGCTGAAAATGCAGAAGGTGAAAGCCTTCGTTATGCTGAAGCCCGGCGTCCCGGCCAACGAGGAAACACGGGACGTGCTCATGGCCTATCTCAAGAAAAATGTGGCGAAGTACGCCATGCCCTATGATATCGAATTCCGGGCGGAGCTTCCGAAAACGCTGGTGGGTAAGGTGGCCTACCGGGTGCTGGAGGAGGAAGAGCTGAAAAAGCTGGCTGCCGCGGCGGACCCCACTGAGGCCAAAGCGGAATAAAAAGCAAAAATCCCGGCCCTGCTGATTTTTTCAGCGGGGCTGGGATTTTATATGCGGAAAGCTCAGCCCTCTTGACCAGGGACCTTGGGCAGCGTTGCAAAGCTGGTTGCAAGCTCCTCGTCAGTGGGGATGTAGTCCGTCATCTGACCGTTGTGGAACTTCTCATAGGCCACCATATCGAAGTAGCCGGTGCCGGTAAGACCGAACACAATGGTCTTGGCTTCGCCAGTCTCCTTGCACTTCATGGCCTCGTCAATGGCCACCCGGATGGCGTGGCTGGACTCCGGTGCGGGAAGGATGCCCTCAATGCGGGCGAACTGCTCCGCCGCCTCAAAGACCTTGGTCTGCTCTACGGAAACGGCCTCCATGTAGCCGTCATGGTAGAGCTGGGAGAGGATGCTGCTCATGCCATGATACCGCAGACCGCCGGCGTGGCTGGGAGAGGGAATGAAGTTGCTGCCGAGGGTGTACATTTTGGCGAGGGGGCACACCATGCCGGTGTCGCAGAAATCGTAGGCAAATTTGCCGCGGGTGAAGCTGGGGCAGGAGGCGGGCTCCACGGCGATGAAGCGGTAGTCCTTCTCACCCCGGAGCTTTTCGCCCATGAAGGGGGAGATGAGGCCGCCGAGGTTGCTGCCGCCGCCGGCACAGCCGATGATGATGTCCGGCACGATGTTGTACTTATCCAGTGCCGCCTTGGTCTCAAGGCCGATAATGCTCTGGTGCAGCAGCACCTGATTGAGCACGCTGCCCAGCACATAGCGGTAGCCGGGGGTGGAGGTGGCAACCTCCACGGCCTCGGAAATGGCGCAGCCAAGAGAGCCGGTGGTGCCGGGATGCTCCTGCAGAATTTTGCGGCCGATGGCGGTGGTCTCAGAGGGGGAGGGGGTCACGGAGGCGCCGTAGGTCCGCATGACCTCCCGGCGGAAGGGCTTTTGCTCGTAGCTGACCTTCACCATGAACACCTTGCAGTCCAGCCCCAGATACGCGCAGGCCATGGACAGGGCCGTGCCCCACTGACCGGCACCGGTCTCGGTGGTGACGCCCTTGAGCCCCTGCTGCTTGGCGTAATAGGCCTGGGCAATGGCGCTGTTCAGCTTGTGGGAGCCGGAGGTGTTGTTGCCCTCGAATTTGTAGTAAATTTTAGCGGGAGTCCCCAGCGCCTTTTCCAAGCAGTAGGCCCGTACCAGGGGAGAGGGACGGTACATTTTGTAGAAATCCAGGATTTCCTGGGGAATGGGGATTTCCCGGTCATCGTTGTCCAGCTCCTGGCGAATCAGCTCATCGCAGAATACCGGGCGCAGATCGTCAAAGCTCATGGGCTTTCCGGTGCCGGGGTTCAGCAGAGGAGCGGGCTTGACCTTCATATTCGCCCGGACATTGTACCATGCCTTGGGCATCTCATCTTCAGAGAGGTAAATCTTGTAGGGAATGTTGTTCTTTTCGGCTGCCATAGTGCGTTCTCCTTTCATAACTCGTAACGGGTCCGGGCGGAGAAGGCATCAAAAAAAGACCTCCATCCACAAAAGGACCTCATGAATAGGTTCTTTTGGGACAAAAGTCTGAAACTTCTGCGGTGCCACCCAAATTGACGATAAACGTCCGCTCGGCGATGTGCCAACACACATCCTTCCTTGGTAACGGGGGAAAAGCCCGTCGGTGCCTACTAAGCTGCGCTGTTCGGCCCGCCCTCCACGGTCCATTCCACAGATACCCTCCCGCTGCCCTCTCACTGCCGGCAGCTCGCTGCGGGGAACGCACTTCTGTGTACTTACTCCGTGTCATCGGTTTTGCTTTGAACTTGAGCGCAGTTTACGCCTGACGCGGACATTTGTCAAGACTGATTTTGCGAGTTTATCCAAAAAACAGAATTTTTTAAAGGATATAAGAAAAATAATGAATAAAGTGCACAAGAATAGAGGCGGAAAACAGGTCAGCTCTGTCTGCTTTTTCTCTGGACAATCCGTGAGCCGCCCTCTATAATCAGGAACAGAGTGAAAGGAGGCGATGGATATGACCGATCAGGAAATGCTCTGGGAATACGGCGGGGACATCCTGCGTTCGCCTACCATGGCCCGGGAGCGGGAAATTCCTCAGCACGGCAGTACCACCTGCTTCGATCATTCCGTGGCCGTGGCGCTTTGCAGTATCCGTCTGGCCCGAAAATGGGGCTGGGACGTGGATTGGCGCAGTCTGGTTCGCGGTGCGCTGCTCCACGATTATTTTTTGTATAATTGGCGGGAGCACAACGATGACCATAGGCTCCACGGCTTTTACCATGCCCGGAGAGCCATGGAGAATGCAGAGCGGGATTTCGGCTTAAATCCCATTGAGGCGAATATCATCCACCGGCATATGTTCCCTCTGAACCCTACGCCGCCGAAGTATAAGGAGAGCGTAGTGGTCACCTGTGCGGATAAAATCTGCGCCACACGGGAGGTGTGGGACTGTGTGCGGACATCCCCCGCGAGAAAATTCCGCACACTGCTGAGCCGCAAATGATGCCAGCGGCGTTTTGGCGGCATTGCCAGGAGTATTTATAAAGAACCAATAGATAAACGGCATGACCCAAAGGGAGGTCATGCCGTTTATGCTGTTATCGGTTTGCTGTCCGGTGGGAAAATCAGCCCCTTTTAACGGGATGGCGAATCACGGTTTTGCGCTTTTCAGGGGCAACCCTTCTTGCGTCGGATAGATAAATTTCATGATGAAGTCGCTCGGAGCTGAAATCGTTGACAAGACCGTTTTCAGATAGAAATGCGTCCATTTTCGCAACGCTTGCCGGTTCATCGTCATAAGAGCCGAGGTGCATCATCTGAACACACAGCCCCTCGTCTATGGTCATAAATTCCACCGGGGAGCAGTCTAACTTTTTCTTTTTAGACGCCGTCTCCACAGCCCAGTGGACATCTGCCTCCGTCACAAAATCCGGCAGACGGAGCACGGAAATCCAGTTGAATGCGGATTTATTCGTATAATCCGCGCTGTCCGTGCCCTCCTGCCACCAAAAGCCCTCCAGCGGCGGGACAACATACTCAAAGAAGCCCTTAATCTGATGCTCTGTTTTATAGCTCATTTTCAGGGTATAGGCAACGGAATACAAAATTTCAATCGCCTGTTTGTACGCGCCGCCCTCCTCATTGGGGTCGCCGTGGCCCCGGACAGCGATATAGTTGGCCGGAGGAACGGTAATCAGCTCCGGTACATTTTGGGGCATATAAAGCGCTTTGTATGCCTTCTTGAAATCAAAAGCCATGATGACCTCCACCAATAAAAATCACAGTCTGCGTGTTCGGTACTTTTCAGACAAAAATTGTACCAGCCTTGCTCCCAGCCAGCCTGCCAGCGCGCCGACTGCGGCACCGCCCAGTACATCGGTGGGCCAGTGAGCGTAAAGGTACAACCGGGAGAAGGCGATGAGAAGCGCCAGCACCAGCGCGGGCCTCCAGAGGCTGCTGCCCGCTCGGTTCAGTGCCAGCATGGCGGCAAAGGACGCCGCCGTATGCCCGGAGGGGAACGAGGCATCTGTAGGCGGTGCAATCAGCAGTGACACCGCCGGATTGACCGCAAAGGGCCGTATCCGGCCGATCATGGGCTTGAGCCAGATGTTGCACAGCAGCAAGTCCAGCACCAGCGCACAGGCCACGCAGGCCCCGGCTCGTCTGGTTTTCGGAAATGCCAGCAGCATAGCGGCCAGCAGAATCCAAATCTCCCCATGGTCACACAGGTGCGTTACCCATGGGAGCATTGTGTCTAAAAGCCCGCAGCGCAGATGCGCCTGTATCCAATTCAAAATCGCCAGCTCCGCAGCCTGCACGTGTGCTCATCTCCTTGCCAGTCAACAATGGAGCTATCATATCATATTCGCCGTAAAATGAAAAGCGGAGTTTACCGCCGTATCATAAAATGCAAATCTCCGAGTGCCAAAGCACCCGGAGATTTGTTATGAATTTAGTATTTGCGGGGAGAACCAGTTAGCTTCTCCCGCCGCTGTTGGAGGTATCCTTCAGGAGCACATCGTGTGCGCCGCCCTCGACAATAGAGGTGGCGGAAACCAGCGTCAGCTTGGCCTTTTCCCGCAGCTCGGGAATGGTGAGCGCGCCGCAGTTGCACATGGTGGAGCGGACCTTGGCCAGTGTGGTGGCCATACCGTCTGCCAGTGCACCGGCATAGGGAACGTAGGAATCCACGCCTTCTTCAAAGCTCAGCTTGGCGGCGCCGCCCAGATCATAGCGCTGCCAGTTCCGGGCGCGGGCGCTGCCCTCGCCCCAGTATTCCTTCATATAGCTGCCGCCCACCAAAATCTTGCTGGTGGGGGATTCGTCAAACCGGGAGAAGTAGCGGCCCAGCATACAGAAATCCGCGCCCATGGCCAGTGCCAGCGTGATGTGGTAATCCTGCACGATGCCACCATCGGCGCAGATGGGGACATAGATGCCGGTTTCCTCAAAATACTTGTCCCGCTCGGCGGCCACATCGATCACGGCTGTGGCCTGACCGCGGCCGATGCCCTTGGTCTCGCGGGTGATGCAGATGGAGCCGCCGCCAATGCCAATCTTCACAAAGTCGGCGCCAGCGTCTGCCAGGAAACGGAAGCCCTCGCCATCCACCACGTTGCCGGCGCCTACCTTGACCGTGTTGCCATACTTGGAGCGAATCCACTCAAGGCAGTGCTTCTGCCAATAGGAATAGCCCTCGGAGGAGTCCATGACCAGCACATCCACACCGGCGTCCACCAGCGCGGGCACCCGCTGCTCGTAGTCCCGGGTATTGATGCCGGCGCCCACCACGTAGCGCTTCTGGCTGTCCAGCAACTCCAGAGGATTGCCCTTGTGGGAATCGTAGTCCTTGCGGAACACAAAGCTCACCAGATGACCGTCCTCAGAGAGAATAGGCAGGGCGTTGAGCTTGTGGTCCCAGATAATGTCATTGGCGATTTTCAGGCTGGTGCCCTCCGGGGCGGAAATGATCTTTTCCACCGGGGTCATGAAATCCGCCACCTTGGCGTCTGGCTCCATGCGGCTGACCCGGTAATCACGGCTGGTGACCAGACCCAGCATCTTGCCGGTGCCGGTGCCGTCATCCGTGACAGCCATGGTGGAGTGGCCGGTGCGCTGCTTCAGAGCCAGCACATCCGCCAGAGTATCCGTCACCCGGAGGTTGGAATCGCTGATGACAAAGCCCGCCTTGTAGTTCTTGACCCGGCGGACCATGGCCGCCTGAGACTCAATGGACTGGGAGACATAAATAAAGGCAATGCCGCCCTCCTTGGCTAAGGCAATGCCCATCTGCTCGCCGGACACAGCCTGCATCACGGCGGAGACCATGGGGACGTTCATGGTCAGGGGGCATTCCTCGCCCTTTTTGAACCGGACCACCGGGGTTTTCAGGGAAACATTAGAGGGGATGCAGTGCTCAGAGGAATAGCCGGGCACCAGCAGATACTCGCTGAAGGTGTGAGAGGGTTCCTGGAAGAAATACGCCATATAAAAATTACCTCTTTCCGTGAAATTGACTGATAAAATGTTAAAATCGATGATACCGCAAAAATGCGGAAAGGTCAAGCGGACAGGGCAGGGGGCTTACAGCTTTTTCCGCAGAACGGTGTGGCGGAAGATGCCATCGGCAAAATATTCGCTGGAGACGAACACCGGCACACCGTCGATGTCATAGTCCACCTCGTCCATATTCAGCAGCGGCGTTCCCTGCGGGACCTGAAAAATATCGGCAAGAAACGCATCTGCCGTTAAGGGCCGCAGGTCTGTCAGGTCCATATAGGGGGAGATACCGCAGACCTCCTGCAAAAAGCCGAAGATGGGCTGACGCAGCTCCGCATTGGTATAGACGCGCCGGAGGCGGGATTTTTCCACCATGTCCTCACAGTAAATAGCGGGACGGCCATCAGCGGTGCAGAGCCGGGAGATTCGCAGCAGCGGCGTTCCGGCGGAGATTCCCAGCTTGGCGGCGATGCGATCATCCGCCAGAAGCTCGGCGGCGCGGACAAAGGCCAGCCCGGGGGTGCGGCCGCTCTGGCGAATCATATCCATGAACTCCACCTCAATGTCCATGCGGGCCTGTGCCCCCAAGACATGGCGGTTGATGACGGTGCCGACGCCGTGCCGCCGGGTGATGAAGCCCTCCCGGTCCAGCGACGCTAAAATATCCCGTAGCTGCGTGCGGCTGATTCCCAATCGCTCGGAAAGCACGCTTTCACGGGGGAGACGGTCGCAATGGGCGTATTCCCCCTCCCGCATGGCGGTCAATAGCTGCGCGCGGATGCTTTTGGCCTGACGGGGCTTTTCGTTCATATAGGGGCCTCCTTGCCAATAAAGAATAGGTAATACCATTTTCTGACTATTTTACAAAATGCGCTGCCATTTTGCAATACACAAATTCAACAGATTTTGTCCGCGTACCTGTGGCGGGGTTGTCTGCCCTGTCGGGAAAGGTCAATCTATTGGCACAAATTCTTTGTGTACTTTAACGATGGACAAATGTCTTCGACAAAAGTAAAATGGGACAGGATCATGTAAGGGAGGCCCAAGTATGGATAATATTGTTTTGATCGGTATGCCGGGTACGGGCAAGAGCACCGTGGGGCAGGCATTGGCGGCCCGACTGGATTATGGCTTTGTGGATGTGGACGATCTGATCGTGGAGGCGGCGGGAAAAACGCTGCCGGATATTCTGCGTCAGGACGGACTGGAGACTTTTTATAAAATCGAAAATCAGGTGGGACGGGAGCTGGAGTGGACCCACACCGTCATCGCCACCGGCGGCAGCATGGTGCTCTATCCGGAGGCCATGGCCCATCTGAAGGAGGGCAGTGTGGTGGTTTGGCTCCAGACGCCCTTTGACGAGATACAAAAGCGGATGCCGAAGGACCTTTATGACCGTGGCATCGCGGCCCCCAAGGGGATGCCGCTGCGGGAAATTTATGAGGAGCGCCGTGGGCTGTACGCAAAATATGCCGACCTCATCGTGGCCAGCCGGGAGGGCGAGGACGATACTGCCCAACTGGTAGAGGAGGTCATGCGGACAGTGGGTCTGCAGGCGTAGCGGAAAAGCGGAACAGCCGGTTTCTCCGGCTGTTCCGCCGCTGCGGGCATATCATCGGTAGAGCCGATGGCTATTGGAAAAAAGCTGCGGAGCAACCGTAAAATCGACATTTTGAATAAAGCTGTCGGTGATTTTTTGGCAGAAGCTGTCAAAAAAAGGCTTGCAAACCGAAAAATGCTCCTGTATAATAGGCCCAATGAATTGATAAGGGAGGGGAAACCGATGCATTTGCTGCGGAACAAAACAGAACGGCTTCCCATCTGCGATTCCCTTTTGATTTTCGTTTCCTTTTGACCGGCTATTGGTGCCGGTATTTTTTTTGCCCATTTTTAGTGTGTCTATTAAAAAAATATCAGATAGAAATTTTGTGTGTATGAGAGGAGAACAAAGATGAACGAGAAAAAGAAGCCGGTTTTGGGACAGGAGGCTGTGACCGACGCCCGGGTGCTGGGGGCACCCCGGATGCTGGTGCTGGGGCTGCAGCATTTATTCGCTATGTTCGGCGCCACGGTGCTGGTGCCGATTTTGGTGCAGGGCTACGGTCTGCCGCTGAGCATCCAGACCACGCTGCTGATGGCGGGTCTCGGTACGCTGCTGTTCCATGTGTGCACGAAATTCAAGGTTCCCGCGTTCCTCGGGTCCTCGTTTGCCTATCTCGGCGGCTTTTCCACAGTGGCCTCCATGCCGGCCTACGAGGGTTTTGACCCGGAGCTGAAGCTGGCCTACGCGCTGGGCGGCATCGTTATTGCGGGCCTTTTGTATCTGGTGCTGGCGCTGCTTTTCAAGGTTCTGGGTGCCAAGACCGTTATGCGCTATTTCCCTCCCATCGTTACCGGCCCCATGATCATCATGATCGGATTGAACCTCTCCGGCTCCGCCATTACCAACGCCCAGACCTGCTGGTGGCTGGCATTGGTGGCCATGGCCATCATCGTGGTTGCCAACATCTGGGGCAAGGGCATGGTGAAGATTATCCCCATTCTGCTGGGTGTGGTCGGCAGCTATCTTGTGGCGGTCATCGCCACGTTCTGCGGCGCGGAGCTGCCGGACGCCAACGGCGTCATGCAGCCGCTGGTGAATTTTACCGCTGTCAGCGAGGCGCATCTGGTGGGCCTCCAGAAGTTCATCCTTGCAAAGTTTGATATTTCCGCCATTTTAGTGATGGCACCCATCGCCATTGCCGCCATGATGGAGCACATCGGCGACATCTCCGCCATTTCCTCCACCACCGGCAATAACTTCATCGAGGACCCCGGTCTGCACCGCACCCTGATGGGCGATGGTCTGGCAACGGCCTTTGCGGGCCTGTTCGGCGGCCCTGCCAACACCACCTACGGTGAGAATACCGGCGTACTGGCGCTTTCCAAGGTCTACGATCCCCGGGTCATCCGGCTGGCGGCCATCTACGCCATCATTCTCAGCTTCTCTCCCAAGTTTGACGCGCTGGTGAACTCCATTCCCTCCGCCATCGTGGGCGGCGTCAGCTTCATCCTCTATGGCATGATCTCCGCTGTGGGCGTCCGCAACATTGTGGAAAATCAGGTGGATCTCACCAAGTCTCGCAACCTTATTATTGCGGCGGTGATGTTTGTCAGCGGCCTTGGCTTCAGCTCCGTGGGTGGTGTGACCTTCACCGTGGGCGGCGCGGCGGTAACGCTGTCCGGCCTTGCCATTGCGGCGCTGTGCGGCGTGATCCTCAACGCCATTCTGCCTGGCAACGATTATGAGTTCGGCGTCAGCGTCACAGGTGACAAGTCCGCCGACCTCGGCAGCTATTGAGCGTCCGTCCCGCAGAAACAGAAGAACTATGCAAATACGGAGCGCCAGATGTCCGGCACTCCGTATTTTGCCGGGAAATGGGAAAATTCTGCGGAAAAGGCGTTGACAAGGGGCAAAAATGCCCTATAATGAGAGCAGAACCAAGTGAATAAGGCATGATAGAGGCGCGGCTGATAAGAGTATCCGTCCGGGAGACAGGCAACGGAGGACGGAAAAAGGGTCAGCCGCCGAAGAACCGGTCTGTTTGCCTGATGGACCGGTATCTGGGCTGTCGGAGAAGATCTGGCAGACTGTCGCCCGGAGGCGGGCGGAGCGCTGTTGTGGTCTATTTGAAGTTGAGGTCTCAAATGGGGGCATGGCGTGCGTCATGCCCCCATTTTTTCATGCTCCGCCATATTGGAAGCGGAAAACGAAAGGAGAAATTCCATGAAGAAGCATTCTGTCCTGCGCGCAGCACTGCTGGCCGCATTGGCCGCCGCTCTGCTGGGCGTCCCGGTGCTGGCTGCCGGTGAGGAGGCCGCTGCCGGCAGCCTGTACGGTACGGTCTGGGCGCTGCTGCCGCCGGTGATCGCTATCACGCTGGCGCTTATTACCAAGGAGGCCTACAGCTCCCTCTTTATCGGTATTGTGGTGGGGGCGCTGTTCGCAAAGGGCTTTTCCCCCATCGGAGCGCTGGATATGATCGTCAACGATGGCTTGGTGGCCGCAATTTCCGACAACGCCGGCATTTTCCTGTTTTTGGTGCTGCTGGGCATCATCGTAGCATTGGTGAACGCTGCCGGCGGCTCCGCCGCCTTTGGCCGCTGGGCCTCGAAGAACATCAAGACAAAGGTGGGCGCGTCCCTTGCCACCTTTGTGCTGGGTATCCTCATCTTCATTGACGATTACTTCAACTGCCTCACCGTCGGCACGGTCATGCGCCCGGTGACGGACAGTCATCGCATTTCCCGTCCTAAGCTGGCCTATCTCATTGACGCGACCGCCGCGCCGGTGTGCATGATTGCCCCCATTTCCTCATGGGCGGCGGCGGTTTCCTCCACGGCGGAGGGCTTAGATACCGGCATCAGCGGCATCCAGCTTTTCATCAAGGCCATCCCCTATAATCTCTATTCCCTGCTGACGTTTGTGTTTATCATCGGCCTTTCCATGATGCAGTTTGATTACGGCCCCATGAAGGACTTTGAGCGCCTCGCCCGGGAGACCGGTGAGCTGGGGGCGCTGAAGTCTGAGGAGGATGAAAAGATCAACCCCAAGGGGAGAGTCATCGACCTGCTGCTCCCTGTGGCGGTGCTGATCATCTGCTGCACGGTGGGCATGATCTATGTGGGCGGCTTCTTCGGCGTGGACGCATGGGGCGGTACGGACTGCGCCGGGGATTTCATCGGCGCCTTCGGCAATACGGATGCTTTTATCGGCCTGCCATGGGGCGGCATTATTGCGCTGCTGTTTACGGTAATTTATCTGCTGCTTCGGCGGGTCATTACGTTTAAGGACGCTATGGACTGCATTCCCAAGGGCTTCAACGCCATGATCTCTCCCATCCTGATTCTGACGCTGGCAGTTTCTCTGAAAGCTACTATTACGTCACTGGGCGCCAGCGTTTATGTCCACGATCTAATGGAGGGCGCGGCCTCCGCGCTGTACTCCATGCTGCCGGCTGTGATTTTCCTCGTGGCCTGTGTGCTGGCCTTTGCCTCCGGCACCTCATGGGGGACCTTCGGCATTCTCATTCCCATAGTCACGGCGATTTTCCCTGCCTCCAGCGAGCTGCTTATTATCGGTATTTCCGCCTGCTGTGCCGGTGCCGTGATGGGCGACCACTGCTCTCCCATTTCCGATACTTCCATCATGGCCTCTGCGGGCGCGCAGTGCAATCACCTTGACCATGTGGCCACACAGCTTCCCTATGTGCTGACGGTGGCGTGTGTCTGCGTGGTGGGCTTCATCGTGGCGGGTTTTGTGCAGAATGTGTATATCACATGGGCGGTGAGCCTTGCCCTGATGCTGGGCGTGCTGTTTGCCCTCCGCAGTATCGAACGGAAAAGGGCCCTTTCCCGTGAGCCGATTCAATAAGGCCAGCTTACGATAGGCGTATTTCCAAGGGCAATCAAAAAGCCTGCATGGCCAATGGCCATGCAGGCTTTAGCGTGTCGAAAAAGTCTTTTCTCCCCGCTGAACAAGTTTTCAGAACTTCATAAAAGTTCTGAAAACTAAGGATTTCAATGGCGCAGGACACCCTTCTTGGGTTTCCCGCGCACACCCTTCCTTACCGTTGCGGAGGATTTACCACTTTATCGACAGTCTCAAGCCTGCATGGCCATTGGCCATGCAGGCTTTACTTATTACGTTGAATATGCTTCAAAACAGACGCTCTCAGCGCTGATACTCAAATTCGTAGCCATCCAGAGAAACGGTATCGCCATCCTCAATGCCCCGTTCCTCAAGCTGCTGGTATAGCCCAGTCTCCCGCAGGGCCTTGTCGAACCACATCCGACTCTCGTAATCGTCGAAGTTGACGTTGGCCATGAGCCGCTGGAGCCACGGCCCCTGAATGAGCCACGTATGCCCGTCATCCATCCGCTGAATATCCAGCGGGGCGGAGGTATCCACCACCGGGGGCTTGGGAACGTATTCCGACTCGTAGACCGTCACCGGCGGCAGGGTGGAGAGCATCTCGGCCACACGGCTTACCAGCTCCCGCGTCCCCTGATGCGCTGCGGCGGAGATCTCCAGCAGGGGGAAGCCCTTGGCCTCCACATGGGCGCGAAGCCGCTCCAGATTTTCGGGATCAGCTATGATATCCACCTTGTTGGCGGCGACGATTTGGGGCCGCTTGGCAAGGTCGGGGCTGTATTGGGACAGCTCGGCGTTAATAGCGTCAAAGTCTGCCACCGGGTCCCGGCCCTCACTGCCGGAAACATCTACCACGTGGACCAGCAGGCGGCAGCGGTCAATGTGGCGCAGAAAATCGTGGCCGAGACCGGCGCCCTCGCTGGCACCCTCAATGATTCCGGGAATGTCGGCCATGACGAAGGAAACGCCCTCGTCCACCCATACAACGCCTAAATTGGGGTACAGGGTGGTAAAGTGGTAGTTGGCGATCTTAGGCTGTGCCTTGGAGACAACAGAGAGCAGTGTGGACTTGCCCACATTGGGGAAGCCGATGAGGCCCACATCTGCCAGCAGCTTCAGCTCTAAGAATACATCGTGGCTCTCACCGGGCAGACCCGCCTTGGCAAAACGGGGAACCTGACGGGTGGGCGTTGCAAAGTGCATATTGCCCCAGCCGCCCCGGCCGCCCTTGCAGAGCACGTAGGGCTCGCTGCCGCTCATATCCTTGATGATCTCGTTGGTTTCCGCGTCCCGCACCAGCGTGCCACGGGGGACACGAATGAGCAGATTGGCGCCATCCTTGCCGGATTTGCGGCCGCCCTGACCGTCTATGCCGTTTTCGGCGATATACTTGCGCTTATAGCGGAAGTCCATCAGGGTGGAGAGATTATCGTCCACCTGCAAAATGATGGAGCCGCCCTTGCCGCCATCGCCGCCGTCCGGCCCGCCGGCTGCCACGTATTTTTCCCGGTGGAAGGCCACGGCGCCGTTGCCGCCGTTTCCGGCCCGAACGGTGATTCGGGCCTTATCAATAAATGTTGTTGCCATTCAAAATGCCTCTCTGTATCTGAAGTTTTCAATATTCTACCCAATTATAAGCATTTTAGCGAAAAACGGAGCAAACGTCAAGAGCAGCGGTGAAAAGGAACCAAAAAAGCGGGGGAAAGGGGCCGTTGATTGGTGCAGCCGCCGATTTACAGCGCTTGCCGGGAATGGTATGATAACTGTAATAAGCGCAATTAATCTATTCTGTATCGGGAGGATTTGCTATGGTTTCCCAGCGTATGCTCCAGTTAGGAACTGCCCGCTCCGTGATTCGGGAGCTGTTTGAGTATGGCCGCCAACGGGCGGCGGAGGTAGGCGCGGAGAATGTGTTTGACTTTTCCCTGGGCAACCCCAGCGTACCGGCACCCGCTGCCGTAAATGAGACTGCCATCCGCCTGCTGCGGGAGCAGGGGGATACCATCCACTGCTACACCAGCGCCCCCGGTGATACCGGTGCCCGGCAGCGCATTGCCGATTCCCTGAACCGCCGCTTCGGTGAGCACTATACGGCGGACGAGCTGTATCTGACGGTAGGCGCGGCAGCCTCCCTGTGCTGCGTGTTCAACGGCCTGACCTGTCCCGGCGATGAATACATCCTCTTTGCACCCTATTTTCCGGAATACAAGGTATTTATTGAGGGAGCCCGGGGCAAGGTGCAGGTGATCGCGCCGGAGATCGAGCAATTCCAAATCGACTTTACTGCCTTTGAAAAGGCTGTGAACTGCCGGACAAAGGGCGTGGTCATCAACTCTCCCAACAATCCCTCCGGTGTGGTTTACTCCCGGCAGACGTTGGAGACGCTGGCGGCGATTCTGCGGGCCAAGGAGGCACTGTACGGCCACCCTATTTACCTCATTTCCGATGAGCCCTATCGGGAGATCGCCTTTGACGGTGTGGAGGTGCCTTGGGTCCCGTCCATTTATCAGGATACCATTGTCTGCTACTCCTTCTCCAAGTCCCTGTCCCTGCCGGGCGAGCGGCTGGGCTATGTGCTGGTGCCGAAGCAGACCACGGACGCGGTTTCCGTCTCCGCTGCTGTGGCCGGTGCGGGGCGTTCTCTGGGCTATGTCAACGCGCCAAGTCTTTTCCAGCAGGTTACGGCGGAGTGCTGCGACCTCACCAGCGACATCAGCGTCTACGAGCGCAACTGCACACTGCTGACGGACGCTCTCCGGGAGATGGGCTACCATGTGGTCCAGCCCGGTGGAGCCTTCTACCTGTTCCCCCGGTCACTGGAACCGGATGACATGGCGTTCAGCGAGCGAGCCAAAAAATTCGACCTGCTGTTGGTCCCCGGCAGTGGCTTCGGCGCTCCCGGCCACTTCCGGATCGCCTACTGCGTCCAGACGGAGATGATTCAGCGGGCGCTGCCTCGCTTCAAGGCGCTGGCAGATTCGTATAAAAAGTAAAGTAAGTCCCCGGTTTCCTTTCAAGGGAGCCGGGGACCTTGCTGTAAAGACAGAAAACAGCCGCCCTTTCTTCAAAAAGGGCGGCTGTTGAATTTTTCGGAGGGACTTAGTACGCTACGCCCCAGTAGATATCAGTGGTGCACTTCTCGCCGCAGACGGGGCAAACGCCCTCGGTGCCGGACTGCTTGAGCGGCATGCAGCGGCTGGAAACGCCTGCCAGTTCCTTCATCTTCAGCTCGCACTCCAGCTTGCCGCACCACTTGGTCCGGGCAAAGCCGCCCTTGGTCTCCACCATCTCCTTGACCTCCTGCCAGGAGTTCAGGTCGAAAGTGTTGTCCTCCAGGTTCTTTTCCGCCTGAGCATACAGGTTGTCGTGAACGGCGGTCAGCAGGCTCTGCACCTGGCTTTCCAGTTCATCCAAAGCGACAAAGCTCTTTTCGCCGGTATCACGGCGGGCCAGACAGCAATGTCCCTTTTCCAGATCGCGGGGGCCGATCTCCACCCGGACGGGCACACCCTTCATCTCATACTCGGCGAACTTCCAGCCGGGAGAGTTGTCGGAATCGTCCAGCTTCACCCGCAGGCCGGCAGCCTCCAGACGGGTCTTGATCTCAGCAGCCGCTTCCAGCACACCGGGCTTGTGGGCCGCCACGGGGATCACCACCACCTGAATGGGGGCGATGGCGGGAGGCAGCACCAGACCGTTGTTATCGCCGTGGGTCATGATGACCGCGCCGATGAGCCGGGTGGTGGTGCCCCAAGAGGTCTGGAAGGGATATTGCAGCTTGTTGTCCCGGCCGGTGAAGGTCACATCGTAGGCCCGGGAGAACTTGTCTCCGAAATAATGGCTGGTGCCGGACTGGAGGGCCTTACGGTCCTTCATCATGCTCTCGATGGTATAGGTGGCCTCAGCGCCGGCAAACTTCTCCTTGTCGGTCTTGCGGCCCTTGACTACCGGCATGGCCAGCGCATCGCGGCAAAAGTCAGCATAGCAGTTGAGCTGCTGCTCCGTTTCTGCCATAGCCTCCTCAGCGGTCTCGTGGATGGTGTGGCCCTCCTGCCACCAGAATTCCCGGCTGCGCAGGAAGGGGCGGGTGGTCTTTTCCCAGCGGATCACGGAGCACCACTGGTTATAGAGCATGGGGAGCTGGCGATAGGTCTGAAGGACGCTGTGCCAGTGGTCGCAGAACATGGTCTCAGAGGTGGGGCGGAAAGCCAGCCGCTCCTCCAGCTTGTCGCTGCCGCCCATGGTGACCCAAGCCACCTCAGGGGCAAAGCCGTTGACCAGTTCGCCTTCCTTTTTCAGCAGGCTCTCCGGGATCAGCGCGGGCATCGCCACGTTTTCGTGGCCGGTTTTTTTAAATTCCCCGTCCATGATCCGCTGAATGTTCTCCCAGATGGCGTAGCCGTATGGACGCAGGATCATAAATCCCTTCACGCTGGAATAGTCGATCAACTCCGCCTTCTTGCAGATGTCCGTATACCACTGGGCGAAATCGTCCTCCATACTGGTGATCTGTTCCACTTTTTTGTCCTGTGCCATGATTCTTCCCTCAACTTTATTCCAGAATTGGAGGCAAATAGCCTCCTTTGAACTCATAACGTCTTATTTTATCGTCTTTTTCCCCTGTTGTCAACCATTTCACCCCAGGGCCAGAGCAACGATAAAGCCCAGCACCGCACCGCAGCACACCTGCATAGGCGTGTGGCCCAGGAACTCCTTCAGCTTCACCTCCGGCGTCTCCTCGCTGTCAAGCATTTCCAGCAGCTCATTGATGGCCTTGGCATGGCGTCCCGCCTCCCGACGGACGCCCATGGCGTCATGCATGACGATGACGGCCAGGATCACGCACACGGCAAAAACGGGGGAGTCATAGCCGTATTCCAGACCGGAGGTCACCGCCAGTGCGGTCACGGTGGCAGAGTGACCGCTGGGCATTCCACCGTCACCCAGAAGGCGATCCCAGTCGAGCGTGCGGGTTACCGCCAGATAAATGATGAATTTTAAAATCTGCGCCGTGGCCCACGCCAGCAGCGCGTTGATCAGCAGGTGATTGCGGAGCAGCTCTTGCAGCATGATACGCCTCCCGAGAAATTATTGACGCTTTTACTATACACCAGATGTTAAGGCCGTGTCAATTTTTTTGGAAAGCGAAGCCGAGCGCGAAAAAGCCGGGAGCCGCTTTGCGGCTCCCGGCGATGAGGTTGTTCGGTAAAACCGGAGGGGAGCTTAGCCATCCCACTTCCAGCTGCGAATCTCCGGCAGGTCCACGCCGTTGTCCCGAATGTACTGGCGGTGCTCCACCAGCTTATCGTACATTTTCTGCACGAGGTAGGCGCCACGGTTGCCAAGCTGGGGCAGGCGGCGCACGGTGTCGATGACAAGGTCAAAGCGGTCAATATTGTTCAGGACGCGCATATCAAAGGGCGTGGTGATGGTGCCCTCCTCCTTATAACCCCGGACATGGAGATTTTTGTTGTGGCGGCGGTAGGTCAGTTCATGAATCAGGGTGGGATAGCCGTGATAGGCGAAGATGATGGGCTTATCCTTGGTGAACAGCCCGTCATAGGATTCGTCTGTCAGGCCGTGGGGATGCTCTGTGTGGGGCTGGAGCTTCATCAGGTCCACCACGTTTACCACCCGAATCTTCAGCTCCGGCAGCTCCCGGCGCAGAATGCTGACAGCGGCCAGCGTTTCCAGCGTGGGCGTATCGCCGCAGCAGGCCATGACCACATCCGGCTCGCAGCCCGCGTCATTGGAGGCCCATTCCCAGATGCCGATACCCTGCGTGCAGTGCTTCACCGCCTGATCCATGGTGAGCCACTGGGGACGGGGATGCTTACTGGCCACGATGACGTTTACATAGTTCCGGCTCTTGATGCAGTGGTCAAAGCAGCTGAGCAGGCAGTTGGCATCCGGCGGCAGGTACATCCGCACCACATCCGCCTTCTTGTTGGCCACATGGTCAAGGAAGCCGGGGTCCTGATGGGTGAAGCCATTGTGGTCCTGCTGCCAGACGTTAGAGGCCAGAATATAGTTCAGCGAGGCAATGTCCTGCCGCCAAGGCAGCTCGTTGCACATTTTCAGCCACTTGGCGTGCTGAGAGAACATGGAGTCCACAATGCGGATGAAGGCCTCGTAGCTGTCGAAGAAGCCATGGCGGCCCGTCAGCAGATAACCTTCCAAAAAGCCCTCACAGAAATGCTCGGAGAGCATGGAGTCCATGACCCGGCCATCCGGGTCCAGATTTTCGTCAATATTGGGAAGCTGCGGGTCAAGGAACCGCCGGCCGGTGACGTCAAAGACCGCCTGAAGCCGGTTAGAGGCCGTTTCATCCGGCGCGAAAATGCGGAAGTTCCGGGCGTCCATGTTCAGCTTCATCACATCCCGGACATAGGTGCCGAGGACGTACATATCCTGTGCCTCCACGGTGCCGGGGGCCTTGACGTCCACCGCGTAATCCCGGAAGTCCGGTGTGCGGAGGTCCCGGAGCAGCAGACCGCCGTTGGCATGGGGGTTCGCGCCCATGCGGCGGGCGCCGGTGGGCGGGAAGGAGGTGATGAGCTCTACAGGGGTACCGTCCGGGTTGAACAGCTCCTCCGGCTTATAGGAGCGCAGCCACGCCTCCAGCTCCGGCAGGTGCTTTTCCGTGTCGGGGCCCATGGAGATGGGAACCTGATGCGCCCGCCAGCTTCCCTCCAGAATGTGACCGTCCACCTCCTTGGGGCCAGTCCAGCCCTTGGGCGTCCGCAGGACGATCATGGGCCAGCGGGGACGGCTGGTGTTGCCTGTGGAGCGGGCGTGCTTACGAATGCGTTGAATTTCACGGATGGCCCAGTCCACGGTGGCGGCCATCTTCTGGTGCATTTCGGCGGGATCGCTGCCCTCCACGAAGCGGGGCTCCCAGCCGCAGCCCCGGAAGAAGCAGTCCACCTCCTCGTGGCTCATGCGGGAGAAGATGGTGGGATTGGCGATTTTGAAGCCATTGAGGTGCAGAATGGGCAGCACGGTACCGTCGGTGATGGGGTTCATGAATTTATTGCCGTGCCACGAGGTTGCCAGCGGGCCGGTCTCAGCCTCACCGTCGCCCACCACGCAGGCGGCAATGAGGTCCGGGTTGTCCGCCACGGCGCCGAAAGCGTGGGCCAGAGAATAGCCCAGCTCACCGCCCTCATGGATGGAGCCGGGAGTCTCCGGCGCCACATGGCTGGGGATGCCGCCGGGGAAGGAGAAGCGCTTGAACAGCTTCCGCATACCGTCCTTGTCCCGGGTGATGTTGGGATAGATCTCCGTATAGCTGCCATCCAGCCAGTCCTGCGCCACCATGGCGTTGCCGCCGTGGCCGGGGCCGGAGAGGTAAATCATGTCCAGATCGTCCCGCTTGATGACCCGGTCAAGGTGCGTATAAATAAAGTTCTGGCCCGGGCAGGTGCCCCAGTGGCCTACGATAGTCTGCTTCAAATCGGCGGCGGTCAGGGGACGCTCCAGCAGCGGATTGTCCAGCAGATAGAGCTGGCAGGCGGTCAAATAATTGGCGGCGCGCCAATAGGCATCGATCTGCTTGAGCTGCGTCGGGGTCAGCGGCGGCTTCTTAGAGAGCCGGGCACTGCTGCGGGTCCTTGTGGCGGGCTTGGCCGGCGCGGTTTTCTTTTTAGCGGGCATAAACACTCCTCCTGTTTAGATTTATGAATTTAGTATACTGCTTGCAATGATGAAGTCAATATAAATGCTTGTAAAACAGACGCTTTGCGAAAAATGTTTACAATTAGCCGTACTTTACAAATAGGAATATGCAGTGCTATACTGCACTTATGAGAGAGTATGGATTGCTGCGCTCCCGCCGCAAAACGCTGGCGCTGGAGCTGAAAAAGGATGGGACGCTGCTGGTCCGCGCCCCCATGCGCCTTGCCAAGCGGGAAATCGACCGCTTTGTGGCCGCTCATGAGGACTGGATCGAAAAGCACTTGGAAAAGCTCCGGGCATCGCCAGCCCTGCCGGAGCCCACACCGGAGGAGACCGAAGCACTGAAGGCGGCGGCCTGGGCGGTGCTGCCGGAGCGCGTGGCCTATTGGAGTACGGTCATGGGCGTACGGCCCGCCGGTATCAAAATCACCACAGCGAAAAAGCGGTATGGAAGCTGCAGCAGCAAGCATAGTCTATGCTTTTCATGTTACCTCATGCGAAGCCCCATGGAGGCCGTTGACCTTGTGGTGGTCCATGAGTTGTGCCATATCCAGGAAATGAACCACGGGCCGCGCTTTTACGCGCTGCTGGAGCGGTATCTCCCGGATTGGCGGGAACGGAAAAGGCTGCTGGTATAAAAAAGCGCAGAGGTCATTGACCTCCGCGCTTTTCTTACTGATAATCGCTGACAAGGAACATGGGCTTGACAGCCACCACCTCATCGTATTCCTCCTGCGAGACCTGCACATCGGAGGTCAGGGCCTTCAAATCGGTCTTGACCACGGATAACGCCTCGTCCGCGCTTTGGGCGCGGCCTTCCCGCAGGACGCGAATCATACGGTCAAGGACAATGGGGTGGGCGTACCGGGCCGGGAGGGGGAAGCGTTCCGGCAGAACATTTGCCAGCGCATTCTGGGCGTCCGCCCATGCCCGCGTCACGGCGCGGCGGTTATTTTTCATGGTGGGGATGACCTGTGTGCCGGAGAACAGGAAGACCACCGCAAGGCCCAGCAGCGTAAAGTACATCCCGAAGCCCTCGTGCCGCCGCCATGCGAGAATTCCGTAAATCGCGGCAATGAGACCGGCCAGCACGATGGCCAGCGCGATCCACTTATGGGCCGGATTGGTATGCTGATTGATTCGCAGCGCACGGGCGGAGGCGGACAAGCGGCCGGTCAGCTGGGGATAACCAGCCAAAAAGGTTTTGGCATCCTCCAGCGCTTCCCGGGCGGACTGCGCCTGCGGCGTCAGCTCCTTGAGGTAGCGTGCCTCCTCCTCACGAGCCTTTTCCGCAAGACGCCGTTCCGCCTCCTCACTGTGGATGGGGATACTGGGGCGCACCTGCGCCATATAGCCAAGCAGGGCATCCACATCCTCCTCGTGCTTGAAGGCACACTGCTTTTCGGAGCCGTTGTCATACTGCACCACCAGATAGGGGATGGCACCGAATACGCCGTGGCCGCTGAAGCCGCCGCGGCTCATGGCCACCCGCTTGAACACCCGCTGCACGGAGTCCAGCGCGATATAATAATAGCGGTCGATAAAATATGTGCCGATATACAGCGCCGCTTTCCCAACGCCGCAGGGGCCGAAGGGCTTGCAGGCTGCCTTGTCCGCCTTTATAGTATCCTTTGCGATGGCGGCGGTGCCGAGCTGTACAGGGGTGAGTGCCATAGGGGTACCTCCGTATTGAAAAATTAAAATGGAAATTAAGGTCGATTCAGCGCAGAAAGCATCAGGCGGATTGCCGTATGATCCTTTCCACGTTAAATTGCCAAAAGCGGCGGAAAGGAGAGAGTCTTTCCGCCGCTTTTCAGTTACAAAAGGAGCTTACTTGCCCAGTGTCTCATACTGGGGCTTCACATCCCGCTTCTTGATGCTGTACAGGAAGATGCCAAGGAACAGGGCAGCCACCAGAACACCGATGGGGTAGGCCACAGCGGTGTTGTACACAATGGCACCGTCTGCGGTCTTGGTGTTGAGGAACTGGCCGAGGCACTCATTGCCCAGCAGGAAGTATGTCACGGACACAGCGCTCATGAACGTTGCGGGGACAGCGGTGATCCAGTAGTTCTTCTTATCGTAGAACAGATACATGGAAGCGGCCCACAGCACGATCATGGCAAGGGTCTGGTTCGTCCAACTGAAGTAACGCCAGATAACGGTATAGTCGATGGCACCCAGCGCGTTGCCGATACCGAGGATGGCACCGACGCCCAGCACAGGGATGCAGAGTTTCAGGCGGCCCACCATGGACTTCTGCTCCACATGGAACCAGTCGGCCAGCACCAGACGGGCGGAACGGAAAGCCGTATCGCCGGAGGTGATGGGGCAGGCGATAACGCCCAGCATAGCAAGGGCAATGCCGATGCCGCCCATGGTCTTGGAGCAGACATCGTAGATAGCGGCAGACTGACCGTTGGCAAGGGCAGCGGCAAGGCCGGTGTTCAGGCCGCCAGTGACCTCATACAGCGCGCAGCCGGCAGCGGCCCAAATCAAAGCGATAATGCCCTCGCACACCATGGCACCGTAGAACACGAAGTGGCCCTGCTTCTCACTTTTCATGCAGCGGGCCATCAGAGGGCTCTGGGTGGCGTGGAAACCGGAAATTGCGCCGCAGGCCACGGTGATGAACATAAAGCTCCACACCGGAGTGCCGGAGGGATGCATGGAGCGGAAGTTGTTCCAAATTTCGGGAATGGTGTACTCAGGCTTGACAAAGATGCCGATGGCAACGCCCACAGCCATGATGATCAGGCAGATGCCGAACAGGGGATAGATTTTGCCGATGATCTTATCGATAGACAGGAATGTGGCGATAAAGTAGTACACCAGCACGAGAATCAGCCAGAACAAGGTGGTAGTGACAATGCCGGAGGCGCCGCTGTTTTTGAACAGGGTCACGATAAGGCCGGCGGGGCCGACAGCGAACACGGTGCCCACCATGATAAGCAGCACCACGCTGAACACGCGCATGACGTTCTTCATGAAGCCGCCCAGATAAATGCCGGCGATCTCAGAGATAGAGGCACCGCTGTTGCGCTCACTCATCATGCCGGAGAAGTAATCGTGAACACCGCCGGCGAAGATGGTGCCGAACGTAATCCACAAAAACACGATGGGCCCCCACAGAGCGCCCTGAAGGGCACCAAAGATGGGGCCAAGGCCGGCAATGTTCAGCAGTTGAATCATAAACAGCTTCCACTGGGGAAGAACCACGTAGTCCACGCCGTCATTGATTTTGACAGCAGGGGTCTCGCGGTCATCGGGCCCGAAGGTCCGCTCCACCAGAGAGCCGTAGATGAAGTAGCCGCCGATCAGAATTGCCAGACAGATGAGAAAACTGATCATTGTTGAACTCTCCTTCCATTTTTTAACACGGTTATTGAGCGAAAAATGAGTATAAAAACGTTTACATTCACTTTCGGCCAATATATTACCATATAAAATGAAAAGGTCAATCGTCAATAAAACTAAAAAATTCTTTAGAATTTTGTCAAAAAAGGCAATATAATTCCGAGATATTAATAGAAGCAATGTTGAGAAAAGATGCAGTCAGTAAAATCGGACAAAGAGGACGCGGCAAGCGCACAAAATGCCCTACAGTGTCGGCGAACAGCGGAAATGCAGCAGCGCCTCCAGCACGCCGCCGCCCACGGCCAGCGCCTTATCCGAGGCGGTGGTGCAGTTGGCGGCCTGTCCCCGGGGGTCCACATCGCCGCATTTCATGCCGGGGAATACCTCCAGTCCCGCCTGCAGCAATCCCCGGAGGCAGCCATCGATGGTGCAGACCATGGGAACACCGTTTACGGTGGCGGCGATGTCTCTGGCCCGGACCAACTGTCCAATTTCCATGCAGGGTGTAAAGACACCTGCCGCCGGTGCCCGGAGTACCCGCTGGGCGCTTTTGCCGCCGATCTCGCCGGGAATGCCGGTGTTGGGCAGCGGACTGCCGCTGTACAGCGTTCGCCCCAGCGTGTGGCCCCGCATGGTTTCCACGGCGGCGTGGCAGTCAACGCCGACGGTGAAGCCGGGGCCGATGCCGATGACCACCGGGGCGTCCGTGATAGCAGTGCCTAAATTCCGCTTCGCGAGAATGGCGTCCACCACAGCGGCGGGACGCAGTTGATGAATACACCTGCCCTCCGGGTCTGCCAGAACGGCGATCTGCCCCCGCTCCGCAAGGGACAAAGCATTTTCAGTCCCGTCGGCCCGAACGGCGGTGACATCCTCCACGGTGCAGAGGCCCAGCCGCAGCGCCTCGGAAAAGCAGACGGTCCGGCGGATAGAGGTGGGAGCAGGGAGGTCCGTCATGATGATGGAATAGCCTGACCGGTGGAGCCGCAGCGCGATGCCGGAGGCAATATCCCCCGCGCCGCGGATGATAATAAGCGGCATGACCTAAACTCCCTTCTGCCCAGCGGCGTCCCGGCGGATGGCCCGCACATAAATCAGCTCACCAGCAATGCTGACAGCAATCTCCTCCGGCGTTTCCGCACGGATAGCGGTGCCGATGGGGGTGTGGACAGAGGCAATCGCCTCCTCTGAGATTCCCAGCTCCCGCAGACGTTGGCTGACCACGGCGATTTTGGAGCGGGAGCCGATGACGCCCACATAGGCCAGATCCCGCTGTAAGAGCTGGGCCTCCACCTCTAAATCATGGAGGTGGCCGCTGGTCATCACGGCGGTGTAATCCCCGGCGAAAAGGGGCAGGGAGGCTTCAATATTTCGGAAATCGCCGCAGATAACGGCCTCAGCCGCCGGGAACGCGGCGGCATCTGCATAGTTCGGCCGGTCATCAAAGACCACGGGCCGGAAATTAACGGTCCGCAGCAAGGGAACCAGCGCCCGGGCAATGTGGCCCGCGCCGAAAATCACCACCCGCTCCCCAACAGGCAGGGGGAGGCAGAGGACACCATCAGTCAATACGGCGGGGCGGATGGGGAGATGAGCGCTTGCAAAGGCACCCACCAGCGGCGTACCCTGCTCGTCCAGCAGAGCGGGGGCGGAGCCCTCCGCCCGCAGCACCAGCCAGCCGGGGCGGGCGTGTTCCAGCCGTGCCAGCACCGTTTCCGCCAGCCTTTGCCACAGGGCGTCGCCGCCGGGGATAAATTGGAACAGCACCGTGACCGCGCCGCCGCAGGCCATGCTCAGGCTGTCCGGACTTTGAGTCAGGTCCAGACCGAAGTGCCGCAGAGCGGAGCTGTGCCGGGTCAACAGTTCCATGGCGGTTTCTTCGGAGCAAAGCTCCACCCGGCCACCGCCGATTGTGCCGCAGAGCCGCCCCTGCGGCCCTACCAGCATTTGGCTGCCCACGCCCCGCGGGGCGGAGCCTGTCTGTGCGGCGATGGTCACCAGAACGGTATCCGCCCCCGCCGCAATGCTATAAAGAAGCTGGCGCATGATCGTCTGCATGGTGTTCCCTCCCTGTGCTTTCATTCGATATTCTGAGAAAAGAATAACAAACGATACACGAAAATGCAAGCAGATACGAAAATCCCCGCCGCACAGTGCCTGTACGGCGGGGGTGGCTCAGAGCGTTTTGGCCCAAGCGTCCAGCTTTTCCATAAAATCACGGTTCAGCCGCAGAAATACGGACTGTTCCTCCGGCGTCCAGCCCTCATAAATCTCGTTTTCGGCTTTGATGAGGCGGCACACCGTCCGCTCCGCCAGCGCGGCGCCCTGCTCTGTGAGAAATACCAGTGTATTGCGGCCACTGCCGGGAGCCCGGTAGAGTACACCGGCTTCCTCCATTTTTTTCAGCGCGGAATTGACGGTGGTTTTTGTCATGCCGGTGGATTGACACAGCTCCGTCTGGCGGCAGCCGGCGGCGCTGACGGAGAGCGCGTACAAAATCCAGAGCTCACTGTCGGAAAATCCCATTTTCAAAGCGGCCTCATGGTAGATACTGCCGATCTGCCGGTCAAGCTGGTTGATCTGCTGGAACATATTTTTCATGGTGGTTCCTCCTTATGCGTAGCCGTACTTTTTCCGCTTCCGCACGAGGCAGGTGGCGGAGAGCACCAGCGCTGCGAGCTCCGCTACGATCACAGCGCTCCACACACCGTCCGTGCCGAGGACCAGCGGCAGCAGCAAAACAGCGGATACCTCGAAGATCAGCGTCCGGGCAAAGGAGATGAGGGCGGAGGTAAAGCCGTCATTCAGGGCGGTGAAGAAGGAGGAAGCGTAAATATTGTAGCCGCACAGCAGGAAGGAGAAGGAATAGATGGAAAATGCCCGGACAGTCACGGCCAGCAGCACCGCGTCATAGGACACAAAGATCATGGACAGCGGTCTTGCCAGCAGCAGCGCGGCGGCGGTCAGCACCACGCTCATAAGGGCGATGAGCCGCAGGCTTTTTCGCAGCAGGCCCCGCAGCTCGTCCTGATTTCCGGCACCGTAGTGATAGCCTACAATGGGGGCGCTTCCCATGGAGTAGCCGAGGAAAATGGCCGCGAAGATGAAGTTCACATACATGATGACGCCGTAGACCGCTACACCGTCCGCACCCATCAGGCGCATGAGCTGCCAGTTATAGAGCATGGTGACGATGGACATGGAGATGTTCGTCATAAACTCCGAAGCGCCGTTGGTGCTGGCCTTTATCAAAGAACGCAGGTCGAATTGGGTGCGGCACAGGTGGAGCTTACTTTTATTGGGAAGGGCGAAATACAGCAGGGGGACCACGCCGCCGATCCACTGACTGATAGCGGTGGCCAGCGCGGCGCCGATGACGCCCCACTTGAAAACGGCGATGAACAGTGTGTCCAGTACCATGTTGGCAACACCGGCGGCCACGGTGACGTAAAGCCCCAGATTGGGCCGCTCCGCCGTGACAAGAAAGCTCTGGAACGTGCTTTGCAGCATAAAGGGAATCATTGCGGAGAGAACGATGCGCCCATAGCTGACACAGATGGGAAGCATGGTCTCATCCGCGCCCAGAAAGCGGGACATGGGCGCTAAAAACAAAATGCCGCCGACGGTAAATACCGCACCCAGCCCGATGAGCACGTAGATCAGCAGGGAAAAAATCTCATTGGCCCGTTTGCTGTCGCCGGTTCCCAGCGTATAGGACACCAGTGCGCTGCCGCCGCTGCCCAGCATAAAGCCCACCGCGCCTAAGATCATCAGAAACGGCATGATGAGGTTCACAGCGGCGAAGGAGTCAGAGCCCACATAATTGGAAACGAATACACCGTCCACCACGCCATAAATAGAGGTAAATACCATCATGACCATGGAGGGGAGTGTGAATTTCAGCAGCTTGCTGTAGGTAAAATGCTCGGATAATTGAATGTTCATGCTTGGCTCCTTAAAAATAATGTCCGAAATCGTACCAACGGAGTATAGTACGATTTCGGACATGAGTCAAGTTAAAATTTTGTGCAGCGAGCAGCGGGGACTCAGAGCTTGCCGAACATTTTTTTCAGCTCCTCGATATACAGCTCTGTCAGGGGATGGTGGGCGCCCTTCCGCAGTATATAATAATGTGTCAGAATGTTGTCATCATTTTCCTCCAGCGGAATGGAGGTGAAGTCATAATGCTGTGGGTGCTGCCAGACGGTAGAGCTGATGAAAAAGCTGTTGCTGTTTGCCACAATGTCCTGACTGCCGGCACTGTCATTGATGGAGATCACGCATTTGGGCGGCTCCTCGAAAAGATGGTGGATGGAGGGGGAGGAATCGTCATAAAAGCGGCCGAAGCTCTCAGAGACCTCGGAAACAACATAAGGGTAATCCGCGATGTGGGCGAGGCGCTCCTCCGGGTCGGCGGTATCGTGAATGGGGTGGTCCTCCCGCATGACAAGGCTGATGTGGCTCTCACCCAGCTCGTGATATTCCAGCGCCTTTGCGCTGCACAGCCGCTGCACCCGTTGCTGGTGAGCACGGGTCAGGAACACGATGCCAAGGTCGGAGTGGCCATACTGCACATCGTCCATGACATCGTTGAAGGACTGCTTCTTCAGCCGGACATAAATGCGGTGTCCGTTGTAGCCCTTTTCGATTTCGGGCCACAGGCGGGTGATGGGATAGCTGAGAAAATAGGAGCGCATGGAGGAAACACTGAAATATTCCTGCCGGAAGCGGCTCTTTTTATAAAGGTCCTCCACAAAGTCCATCTTGTCCAGAATCTCCCGGGCGTAGCTGAGAAATTCCCGGCCGGGCTCCGTGACGGAGATACCCTTTTTCGTGCGGTCAAAGATTTTGATGCCGAGCTCGTCCTCCAGAGCCTTGATGCTGTTGCTGATGTTGCTCTGGGACGTATAGAGCCGCTCGGCGGCCTTGTTGATGGAGGTGCTGTTTGCGACCTCCACCGCGAATGTAAGCTGAAGAAATGTCATTTGGAACGCTTTCCCCCTGTCTCAAACTTCCAAAAATGCGCGCGGAAAAACACCTGCCCGGCAAGCCGGGCACCTGTGCGGAAAGCAGCGCCGAGCAGCGTCAAAAAACAACCGTCCGGTGGATTGTGTGCCTGTCAGCGCACCCATATCAAATTGTCATAAGTAGTGACAATTTTCGCATATATCCGCTTTTGACAAAAATGTGGTAAGATACAAATATTATATCGCATACCTTTGACAAAATCAAGCTAAGAGACAGATGCGAAAATCAAACAGGAGGGTAAACGTGATGTTGAAGTTTGCGATCATCGGTGCCGGCGCTGGCGGACAGAGTATGGCCGCCATTTTGACCGACAAGGGCTATACCACCAGACTGTATGATATTGATAAGGAGAAGATTCACCGTCTTCAGGAGCTGGATACCATTAAGGTCACCGGCGTCATCGAGTGCGAGGCCAAGCCTGCTGTCATCACCGACAGCATCGAGGAGGTCATGACGGATGTGGACGTGGTGATGATCGTTTCTACCACGGACGCTCACGGCAGCATTGCTGCGCAGATCAAGCCCTATCTGAAAGATGGCCAGATCGTGATGTTGAACCCCGGCCACTGCGGCGGCGCACTGGAGATTGCCAATGTGCTGCGCGGTGAGAACGGCTGCGGCAAGGAACTGATCATTGCCGAGGCTGGTGACCTGATGTACGGCTGCCGGAGCTATGAGATCGGCAACATCCTGCACACCGGTCTGAAGGTTCATGTCCCCGTGGCAACGCTGCCTGCCGGTGATGTGACGAAGCTGCTGGAGGTACTGGGTCCCATCTTCCCCTGCCTGAATCCTGCCGCCAACGTGCTGGAAACCGGCTTTGAGGGCGCCGGTGCCATGTTGCACCCCATTCCCAGCCTCATGAACATCAATAAGATGGACTTGGGCGAGAGCTACGATTATTACATGGAGGGTATTACCCCCCATATTGCCGATATCATCACCGCCTGCGATAAGGAGCGGGTAGCCGTGTGCCGTGCACTGGGCGTTGACGCGCTGGATCTGATTTCCATGCTGACCAAGACCTACAAGCTGGAGAAGAAGGACAATCTGTATGACCTGATTCAAAGCATCGATTCCTATAGAGCGTTGCGGAACCCCACCACTACCAAGCACCGCTTTATCGTGGAGGATACCATGAGCGGTCTGGTGCCTCTGGCCTCCGTGGGTCACTCTCTCGGCATTGCCACGCCGATGATGGACTCCTTCGTGAACCTCGCCAGCGCCATCTGCGGCCGTGACTTCTGGACGGAGGGCCGCACGGCTGAGAAGCTGGGCCTTTCCGGCAAGACTGCCGCCGAGATCCAGGAAATGGTCCGCTGAGACGGGAGAGGGAGAACGAGTATGAATGTCATGGAAGCGATGCAGGCCCGCAGAAGCGTGCGGAAGTACCTGCCCCGCAAGGTAGAGGCTGAAAAGCTGCAGGCTGTTTTGGAGTCTGTGCGGCTGACACCCTCCCGCCACAATGACCAGAATATCCGCGTTATCGCCGTGCAGGACGAGGCTGTGAAAAAGCAGCTTCGGGAGCAGGGTCAGACCCAGCCCATGGTGGAGGAGGCGGGCGCCGTTCTGGTGTTCTGCGCCACCGGCGCGCTGGACTTTGTGATGCCCTGCGGCCAGTATGGCTACGTGGTGGATATGTCTCTGGCCACCGGCTTTGCGCTGCTGGAAGCAGCGGAGCAGGGACTGGATACCTGCATTGTCTGCGCATTTGAGGAGGACGCGGTGAAGCGCGTTCTGGGTATCCCCGAGGAAATGCGGGTGGTGTCCATGATTGCGATGGGCTACGGCGATGATGACAGCTCCCGCAAGCAGAAAAAGGCGCTGGAGGAGATCGTCAGCTACGATCATTTTTAAGGAAAGATCCCGGCGCATACCCTTCGGTATTATTCGGCAGAGCTGAATTTTACAAGATATCAAGATATTAAGAAAGAAAGAGGGCAAGACAAGATAAGAAAGAAGTTGCTTTGAATCCTTGCTGCTGCCATGTGCGTCTGCATGGTGGCCACCGCCTGCGGCGGCAGCAACAGCAGCACCAACGGCGGAGATTCCTCCAACGGGGATGACGCATCTGCTGTCAAGGACAATCTGGTGATCGCGGTCCAGACCGACATGGCGGATAAGGACCCCATCAACGGCAGCACCACCAATGACACCATCAAGATCAAGGCTCAGGTTTATGAGACGCTGATTGAGCGCACCGTTCCCAATCAGGAGTATAAGCCTCTGCTGGCCGAGAAGTGGGAGTTCAACGATGACGGTACCGAGCTGACCATCACCCTGCGTGACGGCGTGAAGTTCCACAACGGTGAGACCCTGACCGCCGAGGACTGCCTGTTCTCCCTGCAGTGCCTGCGGGAGAGCGCCAACAAGTCCGTTACCGACCACATGGATCTGGACAAGAGCTATGTGGTGGATGACAAGACCTTCGTGATCGTGATGGATCAGGCCTACCACGGCTCTGGATGTGACCATTCAGGCGCAGGTGCTGGAGCTGATGCGGAACCTGAAGAAGGAGTATAACACCTCTCTGGTTCTCATCATTCACGATCTGGGCGTTGTAGCAAAGATCTGCGACAAGGTGGCTGTGGTGTACGCGGGTGAGATCATTGAGTCCGGCACCCTGAAGGACATCTATACGGATAAGCGCCATCCCTATACCATCGGCCTGTTCGACTCTCTGCCGGATATTGAGAACGATGCCGCGACATTGAAGGTCATTCAGGGCTCCGTGCCCGATCCCTCCAATCTGCCGGAGGGCTGCAAGTTCAATCCCAGATGCCCCTATGCGACCGAGGCGTGCAGAAGCGGCGACATCAAGCCGGTCAAGATTTCCGACACCCACATGGTTCGCTGCAACCGCTTCAGTGATACGGAGGTTTGACAATGGCTGAAATTCTAAGAGTTGAAGACCTGAAAAAATATTTTGCCACGAAGAAGGGCACCCTTCACGCGGTGGATGGCGTGACCTTCACTGTGGACGCCGGTAAAACGCTGGGTATCGTGGGCGAGTCCGGCTGCGGCAAGTCCACGCTGGGCCGTGTGATTTTGCATCTGCACGAGCGGACAGAGGGCCGTATCGTGTTTCAGGGCGAGGATATTTCCGATGTCAGCAATGCAAAGCTGAAGGAACTGCGTAAGGATATGCAGATCATCTTTCAGGACCCCTACGCATCCCTGAATCCCCGTATGTCCATCGGCGACATCATCGCCGAGCCCCTGAAAATCTATAAGCTCTGCAATTCAAAGGCGGAGCGGGAGAAAAAGGTTCATGAGATCATGGATGTTGTGGGCCTTGCGGAGCGGACGTACTCCCTGTACCCCCACGAGCTGGACGGCGGCCGCCGTCAGCGTGTCGGCATTGCCCGGGCGCTGATTCTGGACCCGAAGCTGGTGGTGTGCGATGAGCCGGTCTCCGCACTGGATGTTTCCATTCAGGCTCAGATACTGAACCTGATGATGGAGCTTCAGAAGGAGCGGAACCTTACCTATCTGTTTATCACCCATAACCTGTCCGTTGTGAAGCACATTTCCGATGACATCACGGTTATGTATTTGGGCCAGATGGTGGAGAAGGCTGGCTCCAGCGAGATTTTCGCCCATCAGTATCACCCCTATACCAAGGCGCTGATCTCCGCTATCCCGCTGCCTAAGTATAACGCGCCGGACAACCAGATCATTTTGAAGGGTGAGATCACCTCTCCCATCAACGTGACCAAGTCCTGCCGCTTCGCGCCCCGCTGCATCTACGCCAAGCCGGAATGCTTCAATCAGGAACCGGCACTGGAGGAGGTAGAGCCGGGCCATTTCGTCAAGTGCCATTTCGTGCGGGAGATCAACGGTCTGTAAGGACCGTTCCCGCATCGGAATGAAGAAAAGCTGAAAAGGAGAGAGATTATGTTCGATTTCGATTCCTTTGAAGGTCGCCTGCCGTGGCATCAGAGCAAATGGGACCCTGCTGCGCTGGAAAGCCAGTTCGGAAGAAGCGATGTGCTGCCGGCATGGATCGCAGATATGGACTTCAAAACGGTCCCCGCCGTGCAGGAGGCGGTCATTGAGGCCGCGAAAAACGGGATGTACGGCTATACCCGCGTCGGCGAAGATGTGATCGAAGCATACCTTGCATGGCAGCGCCGCCGGAACCACTGGGAGGCCAAGTCCGACTGGTTCCGTTATACTCCGGGCGTTGTTACCGCCATCAACCTGTTAATTCAGGCCGAGACCGAGGAGGGGGACGGTGTGCTCATTCAGGAGCCGGTCTATTACCCCTTCGGAAATTCCATCCGCACACAGAAGCGGCAGGTCATCAGCAGTCCGCTGGTCCTGCGGGATGGGCGGTATGAGATCGACTTTGCGGATTTCGAGCGCAAGGCCGCCGACCCCATGTGCCGGGCCTTTGTCCTCAGCAATCCTCATAACCCCGTGGGCCGCGTCTACACGCGGGAGGAGCTGCAGCGGATGGGCGACATCTGTCTGAAGCACAATGTTTTCGTCATTGCTGATGAAATTCACAGCGATCTGATCTTCCCCGGCCATCACCACACGGTGTTTGCCTCTCTGGGCGAGGCGTATGCCAAAAACTGCGCCGTGTGCCATGCCCCCTCCAAGACGTTCAATCTTGCGGGACTGTCCTTTTCCTGCATTATGATTCCGGACGAGACGCACCGCCAGCGGTTTGATGCCATGTTCAACCGCTATTGCCGGGCCAATCCCACGTTCTTTGCCCCCGTGGCTGCCAAGGCCGCGTGGGAGCACGGCGAGGAATGGCTGAAGGAATGTCTTGCCTATATTCAGGGAAATGAGGCGTTTGTCCGTTCCTTTGCGGAAAAGACATGGGGCGGCAAGGTCTGGATCGCACCGCTGGAGGGCACCTACCTTTTGTGGATGGACCTCCATGCTTTAGAGCCGGACGCCGAAAAGCTGGACCGGCGGATGATCGAGGAAGCCGGTGTGGCGCTGGATGGCGGCACGATGTTCGGACAGGAAGGTGCAGGCTTCCAACGTATCAATCTGGCGGCGCCCCGCTCTATCATCCGAGAACTGATGGAGCGTATGGCCAAGGCCTTTGCCTGAGCGTAAATTTATTTTGAGAAATTGTGAGAAAAGTTAAGGAGAATTAGGAATGAGTATCCTGAAAAAATCCATGCTGATCGAGCCCCATGACAATGTGGCGGTAGCAGTGGAGCCCATTGAGGCCGGTGAGGCCACCATGGTAGGCGGCGAGGAGATCGTTGCCAACCAGTTCATCAAGGAGGGCCATAAGATCGCCCGCACGGACATTGCCAAGGGCGATGAGATCATCAAGTACGGTGTGCATATCGGCGTTGCCACGCAGGACATCAAAAAGGGCGACTGGGTCCACGAGAACAACGTGTATGATGACTTCGAGGAGATCAACCAGAAGCAGCGGGCCTATTACCGTTCCATGGCACCCGATGCGCTGGATTATACCGATCCGCGCATTTATACCAAGGAGGAGCTTCATCTCCCCGAGACCATTATGGGCTACAAGCGTGCCGATGGTTCCTTCGGCATCCGCAATCAGGTGCTGGTGATTTCTCTGGTGCAGTGCTCCAATAACGCCGCACAGCGCATCAGCAATGCCTGCAATGCGCCCGCCACTTTTGTGGACGCCGCCTGCGGCGAGTTCCCTGACCGTTTTGCCCGTACCCTGAAGGGCTTCATCACTGCCGGTACCCATCCCAACACCTTCGGCGTGGTGCTGCTGTCTCTGGGCTGCCAGCAGACGAACCCCGAGGAGGTGGCTGAGGCCATCCGTAAGACCGGCCGCCCCGTGGTAAACATCAGCATCCAGTCCGACGGCGGCGTGACGAAGGCCATTGCCGACGGTATCAAGGCTGTCAACGAGCTGAAGGAGCAGGCTGCGGCTCAGAAGCGGGAGCCCTGTCCTACCAGCGGCCTCATCATCAGCGGCTACAACGGCGGCTCCGACTGGACCAGCGGTCTGTCCGCCAACCCCGCCGTGGGCGAGGCCATTGACATGCATCTGGCCATCGGCGGTAAGGCTGTGCAGATCTGCGGCCGCGGCGGCTATCCCACCAATGCCGGCTCTTACGAGATCGGTATGCGCCTGATGGAGATCGGCGATTTCTTCAATGAGGACTGCACCCGCAGAGGCGGCAAGGGTCTCTCTCAGGTGAATCCCACCCCCGGCAACAAGGCCGGCGGCCTCACCACCATGACCGAGAAGAACCTCGGCAGCTTCAAGACCCAGGGCCACGGCCGTATTCTCGGCATTTTGGACTGCGGCGATCCCGTTCCCGGTCCCGGCAACTGGGGCATCAATCAGGCACAGGGCGCCAATGACGCCTATGCGTCTACCACGCTGGCCATGAGCGGCTGCCACATCTGCCTGTTCACCACGGGCCGCGGCAACCCCATCGGCAACGCCTGCATGACCACCATCAAGATCACCGGCAACCCCACCACCGCTACGATGCTGGAGGATATGATCGACTACTCCGCAAAGCCCATGCTTTACGGTGAAAAGACCCTGCAGGAGAGCGGCCGCGAACTGTATGACCTGATTCTCCGCGTGGCCAATGGCGAGGAGACCAAGGCAGAAAAGCTGGGCGACTACAGCTGGACAACGCCTCACGGCACCAGCTACAATGGCGACTATTGATGTTCAGATGATACGGCGAAAGGATAGGCGGGTCAAACCGCCTATCCTTTGCGCGCAGAAGCGATATGGCGGAAAAGGCCGCGGGAGGCTAATTCCGCCGGAAAAAACGGAGGTTTCAATATGAGCGGAAGCAAAACAAGAGCGGTCACGCTGATGCTGCTGTCAGCGCTGTCCTTTTCCATTATGCAGGTATTTGTCAAAATGAGCTCCAAGGAGGTAGGGACCTTTGAGCAGGTCTTTTTCCGCAATTTGGTCAGTATGATCATCGCGGGCATCACGGTCTATAGAGAAAAGCTGGATTTGATTCCCGAAATCAAAAAGGGTGGTCTGACCCTGTGGGGACGGTCCTTTTTCGGCTTCCTCGGCATTGTGCTGTTCTTTTACGCCACCGGCCATGCACGGCAGGCGGATGTTGCCATGCTGAACCGGGCGTCGCCGGTGTTTGTGACCCTGTTTGCCGGGCCGATTTTAAAGGAGAAGATCTCAAAGGTGCAGGTCTGCGCCATCGGCCTTTGCCTTGTGGGTGCGTATATTTCCATGCAGCCCTCCTTTGATTCCAATCCTCTGCCGCTGTTTTCCGCGTTGGGTGCAGCCATGGTGGCGGGCCTTGCCTACACGCTGTTGTCCTACACAAAGCGCTTTACCAGCGCGCCGGTCATCATTTTCCACTTTTCCCTGTTCAGCACGGTCTGCGCGGGACTTTTGATGATTCCCGGCTTTGTGGTGCCCTCTCTTAAGGTAATGGGGATGCTGCTGATGGTAGGCCTGTTTGCGGCGGGCGGCCAGTATTTGCTGACATATGCTTATCAGCAGGCACCGGCCTCCGAGGTCAGTATCTATCAGTATTCCGGTGTTGTGTTCACAGCGCTGCTGAGCTATCTGATTTTCGGAGAGACTCTGACGCTGACCTCTATTGTGGGCGCTATCGTGATCTTGGCGGCTATTTTCTGGGTGTTTGAGTACAGCAAGCATAAGGCTAAGGAGGCCTGAACCCTTCGCATTGACCGTCTGCGGCTATTTAGAACGATGATAATAAAAGGGAAGTCCGGCAAAAAGCATCCGCCGGACTTCCTTTTTTCAAAATTCTGTCGATAAGTGTTATTTTGCTTGACGGGGACTGACAAAGCCCACGGTATACTATCATAAGGCCGTCAAGATTACAAAATAGTGGGCAATCGATGGGTAATAGAGCACTCTTTTCCAATTTCAGATGACTTTCGTGTAATAAAAAGAAAACCTGTAACCATTGTGGTTACAGGTTTTCTTGGTGGAGAATAGCGGGATCGAACCGCTGACCTCTTGACTGCCAGTCAAGCGCTCTCCCAGCTGAGCTAATCCCCCAAGCCAGTTCGCTTTGAACTTGTTTCGTTCGCTCGGAACATTTGTTAGTATATCAGGCGAGACCATGATTGTCAACATATTTTTTCAAAAAAATCAAACTTTTTTAAAGACAGGGAAAAAGTGTTGAAAATACGGGAAAAGTTTGGAGGGTTCGGCTGTGGCGGAAGGGGCATCGTAATACAGTGATATTTTCAAAAGAATAACGCCTGCCAAAAACCGCCATTGCGGAAAGCGCCGCATTACGGTATAATATTTTATAAAGAAAGAGGTTGACCTTTTGAAAAGGAGGCCCCGCTATGGCCACAGTCTTTACAGTGAACGGAAAACAGGTGACAGCGGAAAGGGAGCAAAGGCTGCTGCGGTTTCTGCGGGACGAACTGCGGCTGACGTCTGTGAAGGACGGGTGCAGCGAGGGCGCCTGCGGAACCTGCACGGTGCTCATTGACGGAAAGCCCACAAAGGCCTGTGTGCCGATGACCGGTAAGCTGGCGGGCAAAAGCGTTGTGACGGTGGAGGGCCTTTCGGACTGGGAAAAGCAGGTCTACACCTATGCTTTCGGCGCGGCGGGGGCTGTTCAGTGCGGCTTCTGCATTCCGGGTATGGTGATCTCTGCCAAGGCACTGCTGGGCGAAAACCCGGACCCCAGCCGGGAGGAGGCAGCCTACGCGATTCGGAACAACATCTGCCGCTGCACCGGCTATGTAAAGATCATTGACGGAATTTTGCTGGCGGCCAAATGCTTCCGGGAGGGAAAGCTCCCGGAGGCGGAGCAGGACTGGCGGCCCGGCAGCCGGGTCTGTCGGGTGGATGCAGCGGAGAAGGTCATCGGCACCGGACAGTACCCGGACGATATCTATATGGACGGAATGCTGTACGGCTCCGCTGTCCGCAGCCGGTATCCGAGAGCACGGGTGCTGGCTATCCATACGGAGGCGGCTAAGGCGCTGACCGGTGTGGCCTGCGTGCTGACGGCGGCGGATATTCCCGGCAGCAACAAGGTGGGCCATCTGAAAAAGGACTGGGACACCATGATCGCCGTGGGGGATATCACCCACTATTTAGGGGACGCCATCTGCCTTGTGGCGGCGGAAACACCGGAACTTTTGGAGCAGGCCAAGGCGCTGGTAGAGGTGGAATACGAGGAGCTGCCGGCGGTGCACTCCCCAAGAGAGGCCATTTTGCCGGATGCGCCGCTGGTGCACCGGGACGGGAATTTGCTGGCCCATAAGCATATCCAGCGGGGCAACCCCGCGGAGGCCATTGCCAAGGCAAAATATATGCTGACGGAGCGCTTTTCAACGCCGTGGACAGAGCACGCCTTTTTGGAGCCGGAATGTGCCGTGGCGTACCCGGAGGGGAAGGGCGTCACCGTCCTTTCCACGGATCAGGGTGCCTATGATACCCAGCACGAGATCATGGGAATGCTGGGCCTTCCGGCGGAACAGGTGCGGGTGCGGAACTGTCTGGTGGGCGGCGGCTTCGGCGGCAAGGAGGATGTAACGGTCCAGCACCATGCGGCCCTCATTGCCTATCTGACGAAGCGCCCGGTTAAAGTGAAGCTCACCCGGGCGGAAAGCCTGCTCATTCACCCCAAGCGGCACCCGATGGAAATGGAATTTTCTCTGGGCTGCGATGAAAACGGCATCATTCAGGGCGTGGCGGCGGAGTGCATCGCCGACACCGGGGCTTACGCCTCGCTGGGCGGGCCGGTGCTGGAGCGGGCCTGCACCCACGGCGCGGGACCGTATCACTACGAGGCTTACGAGATCGACGGATGGGCCTATTACACCAATAACCCGCCTGCCGGAGCATTCCGGGGCTTCGGCGTGACACAGACCTGCTTTTGCATTGAAAGTCTGCTCAACCGCATGGCGGATATGGTGGGAATCTCTCCATGGGAAATTCGCTGGCGCAATGCCATCCGACCCGGCGAGGTGCTGCCAAACGGTCAGATCGTAGACGCTTCCACGGGCCTTGCGGAAACGCTGGAGGCCATCAAGCCCTATTATGATGAGGCGGTGAAAAACGGCGACCCTGTGGGACTGGCCTGCGCCATGAAAAATGCCGGTGTGGGCGTGGGAATCCCGGACACCGGCCGGGTGCGCCTGACGGTTCAGGGAGGTAAGGTGCATATTTTTGCCGGTGCCTCCTGCATCGGGCAGGGCCTTGGCACGGTGCTGACGCAAATCGTCTGCGGCGAGACCGGCCTATCCCCGGAGAATGTGGTCTATGAGCGGTCAAATACATGGATGGCGCCGGATTCCGGCACTACCTCCGGCTCCCGGCAGACGCTGTTTACCGGTGAGGCGTGCTACCGGGCCTGCAAGGGCTTAAAGGATGCGCTGGCGGACGCCGCGCTTTCGGCACTGGAGGGGAAGGAATTTTACGGCGAATATCTGGGAAAGACCGACCCGCTGGGGGCGAAGGTCCCCAACCCGGTCAGCCATATTGCCTATGGCTATGCGACCCAGCTCTGCGTGCTGGATAAGGACACGGGCCGCATCAAGCATATCGTGGCGGCCCACGATGTGGGCAAGGCCGTGAACCCCACCTCTGTGGAGGGGCAGATCGAGGGCGGCGTGGTCATGAGCATGGGCTATGCCCTGACGGAGCGCTATCCTATTGACGAAAACTGCCGCCCCACGGCAAAATTCGGAACATTGGGCCTATTCCGGGCCAACCAAATTCCTGAGATCATCCCAATTATCGTGGAAAAGCCGGGACTGAATGTGGGCGGCGGCGCTATCGGCATCGGCGAGATCACCTCGATTCCCACAGCACCGGCCATTGCGGACGCCTATTACCGCTACGATGGGGAATTTCGGACATCGCTGCCGCTGAAGAATACGCCCTACGCAAAAAAATGACAGCGGCGGCGCCGCTGTCAAAGCAGGAGTGTGATTTCCATTATTTTCGCCGCCGTGCCAGTTCCAAAGCGGCGGGGGTGTCCACATCCGTTAATTCCCATGCGTCCGTTTCCAGCAGAATGAGATCGTCCTCGTGCTGCCGAATTACGGCGCTGCCGCCGGTATCCCCGGTCAGAGCAAACAGCTCCGGGTAAAGCCGAGCGGGGAACAGGCAGGGATTGCCTCGGACGCCGCTGTGGGCCATGGCGGCGATCTTGCTTGGCTTCTGCGCCCACAGCGCGGTGAGGGCTTCAGCACTCTCCCGCTTCAGCCATGGTTGGTCGGCCACTGAGAAAAGAACGCCGTCGCAGTCCAGCAACGGCGTAAGCCCCAGACGGATGCTGCGGCTGAGTCCCAGCTCCGGCGCATCGTTGTAAATAGCGGCAAAGCCGTATTCTCCGGCTAATGCCAGAATTTCGGGATATTGGCTCACAACCACCGTGACAAGGCCGCCGGGAACGGCGTCCATAGCCCGGCGGATAAGGGATATTCCGTCGAGCTGGGCGGTCAGCTTATTGCTGCCGAAGCGGCGGGCATTGCCGGCCGCCAGCAGAACGCAACCGATCTTCAAATCCATCACCTCGATGTTTCTTTTTATAGTATATCCAATATTTCCCTGATAAGTCAATCCGAAAAAGGAGGGATGCTCCATGAGCACAACGGTCGGCAAGCCTGTGAGCCGTGTGGACGCCTATGATAAGGTAACGGGCCGCACGCAGTATTATGAGGACCGGATGCCCGCCGGGGCTTTGTATCTGCGGGTGAAGCACGCAGAGATCGCCCACGGCTTTGTGCGCGCCATTGACACCTCGGCGGCGGAGGCCATTGACGGGGTGGTCAAGGTGCTGACCTGCTTTGATGTGCCGGACCTTCCGTTTCCAACGGCAGGTCATCCGTGGTCCATGGACCCGGGACATCAGGATGTGGCGGACCGGCATCTGCTCAACCGCCATGTCCGCTATTACGGCGATGATATCGCCGCAGTCATTGCGGAAAACGAGGTGGCGGCCAATCAGGCGCTCCGGGCGCTGAAGGTGGAATATGAGGAGCTGCCCTTTGTGCTGGATGTGCAGAAGGCCATAGAGCCGGACGCGCCGCAGCTCCACGAGCGGTTTCCCGGCAATGTCCTCAAGCACACGGATATGCGGAAGGGCGATTACGCTGCCGCCATCCGGGAGCCGGGACTGCTTCGGGTGGAGGGCTGGTACGAGACCCCCACCGTGCAGCACTGCCATATTGAAAACCACGGCTGCTATGCCTATGAGGAAAACGGGAGAATTGTAGTAGTATCCTCCACGCAGATTCCCCACATCATCCGCCGCATTGTGGGGCAGGCGCTGGGCCGACCGTGGGCGGACATCCGTATCATCAAGCCCTATATCGGCGGGGGCTTTGGCAATAAGCAGGACGCGCTCTACGAGCCGCTGTGCGCGTGGTGCTCCACACAGGTGGGCGGGCGCTGCGTCCGTATGGACTGTGCCCGGGAGGAGACGTTTGTCAGCAACCGTGTCCGTCATGCTATCCGCTTCCACATTATCTCGTGGCTGCGGAAGGACGGACAGATGGTCGCCCGGAAGGTGGAGTGCTTTTCCAATCAGGGGGCCTACGCCTCTCACGGCCACTCCATCTGCGCTAAGGCCATGGGCTCCTTTGCTCAAATCTATCCCTGCGACAACATGGAATGCGATGCGTGGACGGTATTTACCAACCGTCCTGTGGCGGGGGCTATGCGGGGCTACGGAATGCCGCAGGCCACGTTTGCCGATGAGGCCAACATTGACGAATGCGCCGCCGCTGTGGGGATGGAGCCGCTGGAATATCGGCTGCGCTACATTATGCCAAAGGATTTCCGCGACGGCTTCTCCGGCAATATCAACTATTTCGATTCCTTCCGGGCCTGTCTTGAAAAGGGTCGGGCCACTATGGATTATGACCGCAAGCGGGCGGAATTTGCCAAGGACACCGGCCCCATCCGACGGGGCATCGGCGTGGCGCCGTTCTGGTACAATACCGGCGTGTACCCCATTTCGCTGGAAACGGCGTCTAACCGGATGCTGCTGAATTTGGACGGTACCGTGACCATGCACTGCGGCGAAACGGAGATCGGTCAGGGGGCTGACACCGCCTACGCGCAGATGACAGCAGAGGCGGTGGGACTGAAAAGCTACCGGGATGTCCATGTGGTGTCCTGTCAGGACACGGACATCACCCCCACAGGCCTTGGCGCCTACGCCAGCCGCCAGACCTATATGCAGGGCTTTGCCATCGCCCAGACCGCCGCACTGCTTCGGGAGCGCATTCTGGCCTACGCCGCTGAAATGCTGGATTGCGCGGCGGAGGAGCTGGATATTCGGGAGGGGAACATCGTCCGCAGAGACAGCGGCGCGGTGGAAATGGACCTTTCTCATCTGGCCATGACCGCCCAGTATAACCCAGTGTATTCCCAGCATATCACGGCGGAAAAAACCGCCACCATCCGCTCTAACGCCTATTCCTTCGGCTGCACCTTCGCGGAGGTGGAGGTGGATATCCCCATGTGCAGGGTAACGCTGAAACGCATTTTGAACGTCCATGACTGCGGCAGCCTTATCAACCCGGCTCTGGCGGAGGCACAGGTCCACGGCGGAATATCTATGGGAATCGGCTACGGCCTTTCTGAGCAGCTTTTGTTCGATGAAAAGACCGGCAGGCCCCTGAATAACAACCTGCTGGACTATAAGCTCTCAACATTCATGGACCACCCGAATTTGGAGGCGCTGTTTGTGGAGAATCCGGAGCCCACCTCGCCCTTCGGCACGAAGGCGCTGGGTGAGCCGCCGGCCTGTTCACCGGCACCGGCCATCCGCAGTGCCATTTTCAACGCCACCGGCGTGTCCATCGACACCACGCCCATGACGCCCCATGTGCTGTACAAGGCGTTCCGGGACGCGGGACTGATCGCAGAGGGGGGGAAGAACTGACCATGTACGATATGAAGGCGCTTTATCAGGCCGGCAGCGTGGAGGAAGCAGTGGCGCTCCGTTTAGAGCACCCGGAGGCCCAGATCATTGCCGGCGGCAGCGATGTGCTGGTGCAGATGCGGGAGGGCAAGCGGGCCGGCGCGGAGTTGATCTCCATTTACGGCATTGACACCCTCCGGGGCGTTTCCATGGAGCAGGACGGAACGCTGCGAATCGGTTCTCTTACCAGCTTTTCCCATATCACGAAGGATCCTTTGATTCAAAAATACATCAATGTCTTGGGGGAGGCTGTGGATCAGGTGGGCGGCCCTCAGATACGGAACATCGGCACCATCGGCGGCAACACCTGCAACGGCGTGACCTCCGCCGACTCCGCCTCCACGCTGTTCGCGTGGGACGCAATCATTGAGCTTACCGGTAAAAACGGCATCCGCCGCCTGCCGATTCAAGAGTTCTATATCAAAGCGGGTAAGGTGGACATTCGTGTGGAGGATGGCGAGCTTCAGACCGCTGTGCTGATTCCTAAGGAGAGCTACGAAAACTGCTTCGGCCATTACATCAAATACGCCATGCGGAACGCCTTGGACATCGCCACGCTGGGAACGTCTGTAAACGTGCGGCTTTCCGCCGATAAGCGGACGGTGGAACGGGCGCGGGTGGCCTTCGGCGTGGCGGGGCCGGTGCCCCTCCGGGCGGAGACCGCTGAGCGTTTGGCCACAGGACAGCCGGTGAGCTTTGAATTGGCGGAGGCATTTGCCCATGCGGTAACGGCGGACATCAATCCCCGGGATTCGTGGCGGGCCGCCAAGGATTTCCGGCTGCACATCGCCGTGGAGAGTGCCAAGCGCGCGTTCCTTAAAGCGGTGAGACTGGCGGGAGGTGAGATGTAATGGCACAGTACCAGCTGATTCATTTCAAGCTCAACGGCAAGGCCGTGGAAAAAATGGTAGACGTCCGGGCCAGCCTGACCGACCTGCTTCGCAATGACTTCCACATGACCAGCGTGAAAAAGGGCTGTGAGGTGGGGGAGTGCGGCGCCTGCAACGTCATCATTGACGGGGAGTGCTTCAACTCCTGCATTTATCTGGCAGTCTGGGCTGAGGGCAAGCACATCCGCACGCTGGAGAGCCTGTTGGGCCCCAACGGCGAGCTCAGTGATATCCAGCAGGCGTTTATTGACGAGACTGCGGTGCAGTGCGGCTTCTGTACCCCCGGCTTTATCATGACCGCCGTGGAAATTTTAGAGAGCGGAAAGCTCTATACGGATGAGGAGCTCCGCAAGCTGCTCTCAGGACACCTGTGCCGCTGCACCGGGTATGAAAATATTCTCCGAGCGGTGAAAAAGACCATGTACCGGCGGCTGGGGCTCCCTTACCCGGTGAAGGAGACTGAATGAACGAAAAAGGTTCGTCCCATTGGGACGGACTTTTTTCGTTTGACGCATTGGCGGAAACGTGGTAAAATAAACTCATAAAACGGTTACATCCATGTCCTTTGACAGAGATGCGAGTCCGCAAACGCAAAGAACAAGGAGGAAAATTTATGAAAACCATCATTACTATTGGGCGACAGTTCGGCAGTGGCGGCAAGGAAATCGGTATCCGCGTTTCCAAGGAGCTGGGTATTCCCTTCTACGATAAGGAGCTGCTGCAGGAGGCGGCGAAAAAGAGCGGCCTGTGCCAGAAGATATTTGAAAATTTTGATGAAAAGCCCAAGAGCCTGCTGTATGCCATCGCCATGGACGCGTACCCCCTTGGCTTTTCCGGCAATATGGGCGAGTCTCTGGAGCAGCAGGTGCATCTCGCCATCTTTAAGACCATCCGCCAGATCGCGGAGAAGGGGCCCTGCGTCATCATTGGCCGGTGCGCCGATTATGCGCTGGCAGAGGACCCCAATCGGCTGAGCCTGTTTATCAGCGCGCCCATGGAGGACCGTATCGCTCGGGTAGCGAAGCGGCAGAAGGTAACGCCGGAGGAGGCCAAAACGCTGATTCAAAAGACGGATAAGCGCCGCGCGGCCTACTGCGAATACTATGCCTCTAAGAAGTGGGGCGCAGTGGACGCCTATGATTTCTGCCTCAACAGCAGCGCACTGGGCCTCGGCGGCACGGTGGAGCTGATTCAAACCATAGTGGCCCACAAGGAGCACCCTATTCCCAGCCCCACGGAGCAGGACCCCACCCAGCAGAACTGAGAACTTTTCTAAAAAGCGGCCCATTGGGGCCGCTTTTTTTGCGCGGAAGCGGCAATATCTTCGATGGAGCAGGAGAAAAATTCCATGTGGAAGCTGCTGTCCCAAAAGTTTCCTTGACATTTCACTTCAAAGTAGTATAATTTCAAATTGTTCAAAATTAAACTATTTAAGGAGGCGTTCCATTGCCTACGGCAGTTGATATTTATACGGCGGTCCGACGGTTTGAAACGGCCTATGCGTCAGCCATGCGCCCATTGGCAGAGCAGTTATCTATGGCCCAGCCCGCTGTAGACATTCTGCTGTTTCTGGCCAACAACCCCGGCCGGGACACAGCCCGGGACATCTGCACCTACCGCAAACTGAAGCCGGCCATCGTGTCCTTTCATGTGGACAAGCTGGCGCGGGAGGGGTATCTTCTGCGGCAGGCAGTGCCGGGAGACCGGCGGAAATGCCGACTGGTGCCGACGGAGAAGGCCGCGCTGGTCATCGCGCAGGGACGGGCACTTCAGGAGCGCTTTTCACGGCAGCTTGTCCGGGGATTGACTGCGGAGGACGCGGCCTACTTTGAAAGGTGTCTGACCGTCATCGGGGACAACATGACCGCTATGGCCGAGGACCGGCGAAAGAATGAAGGAGTGTAAGCGGATGAATCAGGATAAGACTTTTTTAGGAACGGAGCCCATCGGAAAGCTCCTGCGGCAGTTGGCGGTGCCGACAGTCATCGCCCAGTTGGTGAATATGCTCTATAATATTGTGGACCGCATTTATATCGGCCATATTCCGGGAAACGGTGATCTGGCCCTGACGGGTGTGGGCGTCTGCCTGCCGCTGATACTCATCGTGTCCGCCTTTGCGGCGCTGGTGGCCTCCGGCGGCGCGCCCCGGGCGTCTATCTATATGGGAAAGCAGGACCATGCTACGGCGGAGAAAATCTTGGGCGGCTGCTTTGCCCTCCAACTCATCGTCTCCGCTGTGCTGACAGCGGTGCTGCTGCTTTGGAACCGGCCGCTGCTGCTGACCTTCGGCGCCAGTGAGAATACCATTGATTATGCCGCTGCCTATATGAGCGTCTACGCCATCGGCACCGTGTTCGTGCAGTTGACGCTGGGCATGAACGCCTTCATCACGGCACAGGGCTTTGCCCAGATCGGGATGCGGACCGTGCTTATCGGCGCGGTGGCCAATATCGTGCTGGACCCGCTGTTTATTTTCGCGCTGAATATGGGCGTTCGGGGCGCGGCTCTGGCAACCATTATTTCCCAGTGCCTTTCCTGTGTTTGGGTGCTGCGGTTCCTCACCGGCCCTAAGACCATGCTGCGGCTGAAAAAGGAGAATATCCGCATAGCGCCCGCGCTGGTGCTGCCCTGTGTGGCCCTTGGCTCCGCTACGTTCATCATGCAGGCCAGCGAGAGCGTGATCTCCATGTGCTTCAATTCCTCGCTGCTGAAATACGGCGGCGATATTGCCGTGGGCGCCATGACGATTCTCTCCAGCGTTATGCAGTTCGCCATGCTGCCCCTGCAGGGTATCGGGCAGGGAGCACAGCCCATTATCAGCTATAATTACGGTGCCCGGAACACCGAGCGTGTCCGCCGGACCTTCTGGCTGCTGCTGAGGGTCAGCCTGTGCTACTCCGTACTGCTGTGGGCGATTATTCAGCTGTTCCCCGGGGTATTTGCCCGGATGTTTACCCCCAAGGCGGAGTTGATCGACTTTACCGTGACCGCGCTTCGTATCTACTGCGGCGCGCTGTTCCTGTTCGGCATCCAAATCGCCTGCCAGATGGCCTTTGTGTCCATCGGTGCCGCCGGTTGCTCCATTATTGTGGCGGTGCTGCGGAAATTCGTGCTGCTGCTGCCGCTGATCTACCTGCTGCCCCGGCTGCTGGCGAATCAGACCATGGCAGTCTACACGGCGGAGCCGGTGGCGGACGCCATCGCGGTGACCTGTACGGCGATCCTGTTCTCAGTCCAGTTCCGCAAGGCGCTGCGGAAGCTGGAGGAGCCTGCACCGTAATAGAAAATGACTGCCGAAGCACGCTTTTGTTCGGCGAAGCGTTTTGCGGCAAGCTGATGACCGGCCCCGGAAGCTCCGGGGCCGGTCATTTTTATAGAGAATCAAACAGCGCGTGAAAACGTTCCTGACTGTAGGCATTGACCTCCGTCTCCAGCGTCCGGTAGGCGGTCAGCAGCCGCTCCGCCTCCGGCGTCAGGGACGCGCCGCCGCCGTGGCGGCCGCCGGTGCTGGAGGATAGCAGCTTGCACCCCATGCCCTCCTCCGCCGCGCGGACGATGCGCCACGCCTTTGAGTAGGCCATTTCCATGGACGCGGCGGCAGAGCGCAGGGAGTGGTGCTCCCGGACCCGCTCTAAAAGCTCGGCCACGCCGGGGCCGAAGATGCGCTCTTCGTTTGTCAGCAGTCTGAGGGTCAGCTTCAGTTCCATGATATTCTCTCCCGTGTCCGAAAAATCGGTTCTGCCTTTATCATACCATGCGTTTTTGTGTTTGCAAACAGTAAAAAACGTGCTATACTATCGGCAGTTCAAAATGATACAAAGGAGACTGCCATGCTGCTGCTGAAAAACGAGACTGCCAGCTTGAGGCTGGATATTGTAAACTATGAATTTTCCGAAGTGGAATACGGAATGGACGAATATGACCGCAACTGGCTGTTGCTGCGCTGCACTTGGACGGAGGACGGAGAAATTCACAAGGACTCCAATGACTGTCTGCTGGCACAGGAGCTGACGGAGCTTGCCGCCGGACTGAAGGTGCTTGCGGCGGGCATTAAGGACCGTTATGACAGCGACTTCATTGCAAGCGGTATGACCTTTTCTGCGTGGGCGGAGGAGGATGGCTTTGGCGCGATGATGACGTTCTATCTGCCGAACACCATGGATGGTGACGATACGGCCGAGGTGGTGAGCCATTTGACCGCGCAGGAGCTGAAGGAGTTTATCGCAGAGCTTGATAAGGACTGTGCCAAATTCCCGGAGCGGAAATAAGTGTAAGAAAAAAGCGGCCCGTATGGGCCGCTTTTTTGCTGCTTGATTTGACTTCTTCAGGAAACCGCAGCCTCCGCCGGGTGCGTATCCCCGGTGTGATGGACACGGCGCATGGTTCTGCGATAGGCAAAGTGGAACGCGATCATGTGCGCGATGGAGGTGATGACCCAAGAGATGGGATAGACGATGTAGACCATTTCGATGGTGTGGTAAGCGGGAATTTGGAACACGGTTCCCAGCCAGACCAGACGGAACAGGCAGGCGCCCACCAGCGTGACCAGCATGGGGGCGATATTGTAGCCGATGCCCCGTATGGAGCCCACCTGAACATCCATCAGGGCATCCAGCCCGTAGAACAGCATCAGATAGTGCATCCGCACCATACCGGCTTGAATCACGGCCTCACTGGGGGAGTAGATACCCAGAAGCTGATGCCCGAACAAAATGGCGAGGAAGCCCAAAAGGAACGTGCTGATGGTGCCGGTAGCCACGGCGATGTGCCGAATCCGCAGAATGCGGCGATAATTCCCGGCGCCGAAGTTCTGGCTGGTAAAGGCTGTGTTGGCCTGATAGAAGGCGTTGACATTGGCGTAGACAAAGTTCTCAATGCTGCTGGCGGCGGAGCTGGCGGCCACCAGCGTTGTATCGTCAAAGGAGTTGATGGAGGACTGCACCGTCACGTTGGCAAGGGAAAACAAAATGCCCTGAATACCGGCGGGGATACCTACCTGCATGATCTGCTTGAGCTTCATGGGATAGATTTTCAATTGCCGCAGATCAAGGCGCAGCGGTCCGGTTTCCTTCATCAAACAGCGAATGACCAGCGCGGCGGAAATGCACTGGGAAATCACCGTTGCCAGCGCCACACCGGCTACATCCATCTGGAACTTGATGACGAACACCAGATTTAAGACCACGTTGACGATACCGGCGGCAAACAGGAAGTACAGCGGTCGCTGGGTATCGCCACCAGCCCGCAGCAGCGCGGCGCCGAAGTTATAGAGCATGGTGGCGGTCTGACCGGCAAAGTAAATGCGAAGGTAGGTAGTGGCAAGGCCCAGCACATCGTCCGGACACTGCATCCACTCCAAAATCGTCCGGGCACCCAGAATGCCTACCACCGTCAGCAGCAGGCCGCTGTAAATGGACAGCAGAATGGAGGTGTGGACGGTTTTGCTCAGCTCCTCGTCCTCGTGGGCACCGTAGTGCCTTGCGGCCAGAATGTTGGCGCCAATGGAAAGGCCGAGGAACAGATTTGTCAAAAGATTGATCAGAGCCGTGTTGGAGCCCACTGCCGCCAGTGAGTTGTCACCGGCGTAGCGACCCACCACCACCACATCCGCCGCGTTGAACAAGAGCTGCAGCATGGTGGAAAGCGTCAGCGGTACGGCAAAGCGCAGCAGCTTGGGAAAAATCGCGCCGTTGAGCATATCGATCTCGTATGATTTTGTAGAGCTACGTGCCATGAAAGTCCTCCTGAAAACAAGAAAACGTAAAATTTTTGTAAAATTACCTGAAAGCAGTATTCCTATCATAACACCGCGAAATTGGAAAAACCACCTCTTTTTCAAAAATTCCCTATCATATTTTGCTGAAAATCCGCCGTATTTTTTGGCGAAAAACAACAGAAAACGGCGGCGATGACGGAAAGTTTTCCGAACGTTTACAGATTTACGATTGCGGTCTGGGCAGAATACTGCTATGATTACCATTTACATAGAGAGGTGGAGGAAGCTATGGAACAGAACGCAAGGGAGAAGCGGAGCCGATGGCTGCGGGATTTGCTGTGCGGGGCGCTGATTGGGGCCGGGGCGATTTTGCCCGGCGTTTCCGGCGGTGTGCTGGCAGTGGTATTTGATGTGTACCGCCCGGTGATGGAAACGCTGACGCACCCCGTCCGGGGACTGCGGAAATACTGGCCGATTTTTCTGCCGCTGGGGATCGGCAGCATGGTCGGCTTTTTGGGACTTGCCAAGGCCATCGCAGCGGCGTATGCCCTATCGGCCGCCGCAACGGTGTGGCTGTTTATCGGCCTGATCGCGGGGACGTTCCCGGCTCTGTGGCGGGAAGCGGGGAAGGAGGGCCACAGTCCCGCCGCGTGGGTGAGCTGCGCTGTCTGTGCGCTGGCGGTGTTCATGACCCTATTTTATATTCGGCACATCCTCCATGTGACGGTGACGCCGAATTTCTGGTGGTATAATTTCTGCGGCGCCCTATGGGGGGCGGGCATCGCGATTCCGGGCTTTACGAGTTCGTCCATCATGATGTCGCTGGGGCTGTATGAGCCCATCATGCGGGGGCTTGCGGATATGCGGTTTCTTGTGCTTTCCGCGTGTCTTCCGGGACTGCTGCTGACCATGGCGCTGCTGGCCCGGGGCGTGACATGGCTGTTCCGGTGGCACTACGCTGTGGCTTTCCACGGAATCTTGGGCATTGTGGCAGCCTCCACGCTGGTCATCGTGCCGATCCAATACAGCGGCTTAGGGGAAGTACTGGTCTCGGCGGCGTGCTGCGGCGTTGGCTTTGCGCTGGCGTTTTTCTTGGAGCGGTTGGACCGCGCTTTGCCGCGATAAAGTAAAAAATAATATGAAAATACGGAAAAGGTCAATGAAACGCAGGATTTATTGACCTTTTCCACTTTTTATACCCTCTGAAAATCTTGCGGAAAAATATCTTGACAAAAGGGGAAGGAGTCAGTACAATATACTTCGGTTCTTTTAATTAAATTTTTTTAAATAAAAACATTTAATTATAAGGGCGGAGATTTTTGAACATATAAGGAGACCCATCATGGAATTTGAAAAAGTGCGTGATATTATCGTGGAGACTCTGGGCTGCGATGAGGAGGCTGTGACCCCCACCGCTTCTCTTGCCGATGATCTGGGCGCCGATTCTCTGGCTGCCGTGGAACTGGTGATGGCTCTGGAGGAGGCCGCCGGTCTGTCCATTGCCGAGGAGGACGCCGCCAAGCTCAAGACCGTGGGCGATATCATGGCCTATCTGGCCGCGCATAAGAACTGATGCGCCTGCCGCCGGGGTATCCCCGGCGGCCTGGTTTCAAAGGAAAGGATATTCCATGACCAATCAGGAATTGAAAGAATTACTGTCCTGCTTTGAGAGCAGCTCCCTTGGAAAAATGAAGCTGTCCACGCAGGAATTTACCATTGAGCTGGAGCGGCCCTGTGCCGCGGCACCCGCTGTCCCGGTTCCCGCATCTGCTGCCGCGGCGGTTCCTACGCAGCCGCAGGCACCGGCGGGGGAAACTGTCACCGCGCCTATGGTGGGGACGTTTTACACCGCGCCCTCTCCGGACCAGCCGCCGTTTGTCAAGGTGGGGGATCGGGTGAAAAAGGGTGATACCCTGTGCCTGATAGAGGCCATGAAAATGATGAGTGAGCTTCCCGCCCCCTGTGACTGCGAGATCACGGCGGTACTAAAGGAAAACGGCGCGCTGGTCTCCTTCGGCGAGGCGTTGTTCGGGTATCAGCCATGCTGAAGCGGGTACTGATTGCCAACCGGGGGGAAATTGCCCTCCGGGTGCTGCGGGCCTGCCGGGAGCTGGGAATCGAAACTGTGGCGGCCTATTCACAGGCGGACGCCGAGGCGCTGCCTGTGCAGTTGGCAACACAGTCCGTATGTATTGGCCCCGCCCGGGCGGCGGACAGCTATCTCAATGAAAACGCATTGCTCTCCGCCGCACTGGCCACCGGCTGCGACAGTCTGCATCCCGGCTACGGTTTTTTGTCCGAAAACGCCGACTTTGCCGACGTCTGCCGGGAAAACGGCATCACGTTCATTGGTCCCTCCGGGGATTCCATTCGGAGGGCCGGTTCCAAATCCGCCGCGCGGGAGCTGATGCGCGTTGCCGGTGTCCCGGTAACGCCCGGCTCCGATGGCCCGGTGAACTCCGTAGAGGACGCTCTGGCCGCTGCGGAGCGGGTGGGCTATCCTGTGCTGCTGAAGGCCAGCGCAGGCGGCGGCGGACGGGGTATCCGCCGCTGTGACAGCGCCGACACTCTGCCGGACGCCTATGCCGCCGCGCGGGCGGAGGCAAAGGCTTGCTTCGGCAATGATGAAATGTATCTTGAAAAGCTGGTGCTGGAGCCCCGGCATATTGAATTTCAGATTTTGGCGGACCGGCAGGGCCATGTCATCCATCTGGGCGACCGGGACTGCTCCATCCAGCGCCGCAACCAGAAGCTCATCGAGGAGGCCCCGGCCCGGTGCCTGACACCGGCACTGCGCGCAAAGATGGGCGATGCCGCCGTGCGGGCGGCACAGGCCGTACATTATGAAGGGGCCGGGACCGTGGAATTTCTGCTGGATGCCGATGGGACGCATTTTTATTTCATGGAGATGAACACCCGCATTCAGGTGGAGCACGGCATTACGGAGCTTGTTACCGGCGTGGATTTGGTACGCCAGCAGCTCCGCATTGCCTCCGGCCTGCCGCTGGATATGGGGCAGGAGGATGTGACGCTTACCGGTCACGCCATTGAGTGCCGCATCAATGCCGAGGACCCGGCGGCGGATTTCCGTCCCTGTCCCGGAAGGGTGGAGTTTCTCCACTTCCCCGGCGGCCCCGGCGTCCGGGTGGATTCCGCATTGTATAACGGCTGTACGCTGCTGCCCTACTACGATTCCTTGGCGGCCAAGGTCATGGTCCACGCTCCGACCCGGCTGGAGGCCATCCGCAGGATGCGCCGCTGTCTGGAGGAGTTCGCGCTGGAGGGCTTTCCCACCAATGCGGAGCTTTCCTATGAGGTGCTGTTCCACCCGGCCTTTGTCCGAGGAAGCTGTACCACTGCATTTTTGGACCGGAGCCTGCCGGAGCTGCTGGACTTCAGCCGCCGGGTGGACGGACACCGAGGAGTGTAAATGGAAACGATTTTTGCAAAGCGCCGGGCAAGGCTGCTGGCCATGAAGGCCATGCGGGAAAATTATGTCCCCGGCGAAAGACTGTGCACCTGTCCGCAGTGCGGCGGGGAAAGTGAGCGTCGCGCTGTAGCGGCGGCACTGTCCGTCTGCCCTCTGTGCGGCTATCACTTCCCCATGGGGGCGTATTACCGCCTCAGCAGTGTACTGGATTCCGGCTCCTTCCGGGAGCTGAACGAGAAGCTGATGTCAAATGACCCGCTGCATTTTCCCGGCTACGGTGCCAAGCTGGACGCTGCCCGCCGGAAAACCGGCATGAACGAAGCCGCTGTTACGGCGGTGGGAACTATCGGCGGCAGCCGCTGTGTGGTGGGCGTGCTGGACAGCCGCTTCCTCATGGGCAGCATGAGCGCCGCCGTGGGGGAAAAGCTGACCCTTGCCATTGAACACGCCATAAAAAATAAGTTGCCGCTGATTTTGTTCGCGGCCAGCGGTGGAGCCCGGATGCAGGAGGGGATTTTATCCCTGATGCAGATGGCGAAAACCAGCGCGGCTCTGGCCCGGTTCGCGGAAAAGGGACTGCTGTATATCTCCGTTCTGACGGACCCCACCACCGGCGGTGTCACCGCCAGCTTTGCTTCGCTGGGGGACATCATTCTGGCGGAGCCGGGGGCGCTCATCGGCTTTGCCGGGCCCCGGGTCATTCAGCAGACCATCGGCGAAACGCTGCCGCAGGGCTTTCAACGGGCGGAATTTCAGATGGAGCACGGTTTTGTGGATGTCGTGGTGCCCCGGAGCCAAATGCGGGATACGCTGGCTCGACTGCTGAAGCTCCACGGGAAGGGAGACCGTCATGGCTGAGAGAACTGCCGCGGAGCGGGTGGCGCTGGCCCGCCATCCCCAGCGGCCCAATATCACGGATTACATCGATGGCCTTTTTACTGACTTTTTTGAGCAGCGGGGCGACCGGGCCTGTCGGGAGGACGCCGCAATTTTAGGCGGCATCGCCCTGTTCCATGAGCGGCCCGTTACCGTCATCGGCACCCGGAAGGGCAAAACGCTGGAGGAAAACCTCCGGTGCAACTTCGGGATGCCGGGGCCGGAGGGCTACCGCAAGGCGCTGCGGCTCATGAAGCAGGCGGAAAAATTTCACCGCCCCATTTTTACGTTTATTGATACCTCCGGGGCCTATCCCGGCCTTGAGGCTGAGGAACGCGGTCAGGGCGAGGCCATTGCACGAAACCTCTTTGAGATGAGCCGCCTCACTGTGCCGGTCATTGCCGTGGTCACCGGAGAGGGCAACAGCGGCGGCGCGCTGGCGCTGGCCGTGGCGAACCGGGTGCTGATGCTGGAAAACGCCGTATACGCTATATTGTCCCCGGAGGGCTTTGCCTCAATTTTGTGGAAGGATGCCCACCGCGCCGGTGAAGCGGCGGAGCTGATGCGGCTCACCGCACCGGAGCTGAAAAAGCTGGGAATCATCGATGGAATCATCCGCGAGCCGGAGGGCGGCGCGCAGACAAACCATGGGGAAATGCTGCGGAGTATGGACCGGGTGCTGCTGCGGGAACTGACACCGCTGCTGAAGGAGAGCGGAACGGCTCTGGCGGAGCAGCGCTGCCGGAAATTTCGCGCTATGGGCCGGGGGAAGGAGAACGTATGAACGGAATCAAGCTCCGTGGGCTGGGCCGCTGTGTCCCGGCCCAAAGCGTCACCAACGACGATCTTTCCCGGCTAGTGGATACCAATGACGAGTGGATCACCGCCCGCACCGGCATCCGCAGCCGCTACCGCTGTGAAAAAGAGACCCTCACGGAGCTGTGCGTCAGCGCTGCGCGGGACGCCCTGCACATGGCCGGGATCACCCCGGCGGACATCGGCGTGTGCATCGTGGCCACCGTCTCGGCGGATACCGTGGTGCCCTCTGCCGCCTGTCTGCTGCAACGGGCGCTGGGTCTGCCGGAGGATACCCCCTGTTTCGACCTGAACGCCGCCTGCACCGGCTTTGTCTACGCCCTCCACACTATGGAGTGTCTGCTGAACGCCTCCCCCCGGAAATTCGGTCTGGTGGTGGGGGCGGAGGCCCTCAGTAAAGTGGTAGACTGGACGGACCGGGGCACCTGCATCCTCTTTGGGGACGGCGCGGCCGCCGCCGTGGTGGAGTGTCGGGAGGGCTGGCCCTCCATCGGTGCCGTTCTGGGCAGCCGGGGGGATGACGTTCTCCTGCGTCTGCCGGGCCTTGGCCGGGGGGAGCCCAACGTCCTCTCCATGGAGGGGACGCAGGTGTTCAAATTCGCCGTGGAGACCGTTCCCGCCTGCATGGACGCCACGCTGAAAAAGGCTGGACTGACCCCGGCGGACATCGACTTCTTCGTGTTCCATCAGGCCAATGCCCGCATCATTGATCTGGCGGTGCGGAAGTACCGCATCCCGCCGGAGAAATACTATAAAAATATCGACCATTACGGAAACACGGCCGCTGCCAGCGTGCCGCTGGTGCTCAGCGAGCTGTATGAGCAGGGGCGCATCGGCCCCGGCAGCCGTTTGCTGACGGTCGCCTTCGGCGGCGGCCTCACATGGGGCGGCGCGGTCCTTGAGCTGGCGTGAGCCGATTCTTCCGATAAGGAGCCTTTCTATGATCAAACTAAGCGAGCTGCTGGGAACGGAGTTCCCCATTATTCAGGGCGGTATGGCGAATATTGCCACCGGCGAATTTGCCGCCGCCTGCTCCAATGCCGGCGCACTGGGCGTCATCGCCACCGGCGGAATGCTGGAAGCAGGGCTGCTTCGAGAACAAATTCATATCTGCAAGCGCCTGACGGACAAGCCCTTCGGCGTGAACCTGATGCTGATGAACCCCTGCGCGGATGAAATGGCACAGATCATTGTGGAGGAGGGCGTCCGGGTGGTGACCACCGGTGCGGGCAGTCCCGGCAAGTATATCCCCATGTGGAAGGAAGCCGGTATCAAGGTGCTCCCGGTGGTGGCGGCCGCGGTTCTGGCCCGGCGTCTGGTCAGTCAGGGGGCGGACGCCATCATTGCTGAGGGGACGGAGTCCGGCGGTCATGTGGGCGAGATGACCACTATAGCGCTGGTGCCGCAGGTCATTGACGCGGTGGACGTCCCGGTGATCGCCGCCGGCGGCATTGCCGACGGACGTCAGGCTGCGGCGGCGCTGGCGCTGGGGGCCTGCGGCATTCAGGTGGGAACGTGTCTTCTGGCAAGCCGGGAATGCCCGATTCATGAAAATTATAAGCAGGCCATCCTGAAAGCGAAGGACAGCGACACCACCGTGACCGGCCGCTCCATCGGCGGACCTGTCCGGGTGCTGAAAAACAAAATGGCCCGGGAGTATCTGGCGCTGGAAAAGCATGGGGCCACGCTGGAGGAGCTGGAGCGCGTAACGCTGGGCGGTCTGCGCCGCGCGGTGTTCGAGGGAGATACGGAGCACGGCAGCGTTATGGCGGGACAGGTAGCCGGTATGCTCCATGAGATCAAGCCCGTGCGACAGATTTTTGAGGAGCTGTACAATGGGAGCCGCGCCGTGCTGCATTCTACGGAGGAAGCATGGCGGTAACGATTGGGGACAAAACGCTGCCGCTGCCGATTCTTCAGGGCGGCATGGGCGTTGGCGTCAGTCTGGACGGACTGGCCGGAACGGTTGCCGCCTGCGGCGGCATGGGGACGATCTCCACCGCCATGTGCGGCTTTGCCGAGCCGGATTTTGAAACAAATCCCTTTGAAGCCAATCTCCGGGCGCTGGCGCGTCAGGTGCGCCGCGCAAAGGAAATGGCCAACGGCGCGGGATTAGTAGCCGTCAACGCCATGGTGGCCACCACGCAGTATGCCGACAGCGTTCGTACCGCCCTTCGGGCGGGGGCGGATGCCATCGTCTGCGGCGCGGGTCTGCCTCGGGACCTGCCCGCGTTGGCGGCGGAGGTGTCGGAGAGTCGCGCCGCGCTGGCACCCATCGTCAGCAGCGGCCGGGCGGCGGGTCTCATCTGTAAGCTGTGGGACCGGCATTATGGCCGTATTCCGGATTTCCTGATTTTAGAGGGTCCTGGCGCCGGAGGGCATTTGGGCTTTTCGCGGCAGGAGTTGGAAAAGCCGCCCACGCTTTCCGTGCTTTTGCCGGAGGTGCTGGAGGCCCTTGCGCCCTTTCGGGACAGAGCCGGGCGGGACATCCCGGTCTTTGTGGCCGGCGGCGTGAAAAACGGCGCCGAAATGGCCGCATATATGCGTCAGGGTGCCGCCGGGGCGCAGTTTGCCACCCGCTTTATCGTAACGAAGGAGTGCGATGCCAGCCGTGCGTATAAGGAGCGGCTGATTGCAGCCGAGGCCAGTGATATCACCCTTGTGAAAAGTCCTGTTGGAATGCCCGGACGGGCGCTCTGCAGTCCGCTTATTCGCCGGGTGGAGACCGGGACACAGCCGCCGCCGGAGCGGTGTATGCGGTGCATCACCACCTGTGACGGGAAAAACGCGCCCTACTGTATTTCCAAGGCGCTGATTGCCGCACGGAACGGCGACTGGGAAAACGGTCTGTTTTTCTGCGGCGAAAACGCCGGTGAGATCAAAACACTGTCCACAGTCCCCGCCGAAATGGCCCGGATCGTGGAGGAATGGAGAAGCGCACAATGAAATTGGGCTTTTTATATGCCGGACAGGGCAGCCAGCACCCCGGAATGGGGGCCGATCTATATGAGACCTGTCCGGCGTTCCGAAGCGTATTGGACCGGGCGGCAGAGCAGGTGGATTTCGATTTGAAGGAGGTCTCCTTCACCGATGCGAAGGGCGTTCTGAATCAGACCCGCTATACCCAGCCCTGCATGGTGGCCTTCGCCGCAGGCATGACCGCGCTGCTGGCGGAGCGGGGCATCGTCCCCGCCGCTGCCGCCGGGCTCTCTCTGGGCGAGTATTCCGCCCTCCACGCCGCCGGGGTCTTTGACGCCGACACCGCCGTGGAGCTGGTGGCCTTCCGCGGCAAAGCCATGGAGGAAGCCGCAGCCGGACGGCCCTCTGCCATGGTAGCGGTGCTGGGGCTGGACCGGGCGGCCTTGCAGGAGGCCTGTGACGAGGCCTCCGCCCACGGCTGCGTGGTCATCGCAAACTACAACTGCCCCGGCCAGCTGGTCCTCGGCGGCGAAAAGGCCGCCGTGGAGACCGCGGCGGCTCTGGCAAAGGAAAAAGGCGCCCGCCGCTGCCTGCCGCTGAAGGTCAGCGGCCCCTTCCACACCCCCCTCATGGCCCCCGCCGGGGACGCGCTGGCGGAACGGTTCCGCACCGTGGAGTTCCGGGAGCCGCAGATCCCCGTGATCTTCAACTGTCTGGGCGCGGAGCGTCCCGATGGCGCTGCCATCCCGGAGCTGCTGGTGCGGCAGGTGCAGAGCAGCGTCTACATGGAGGATTCCCTCCGCCGCATGGCCGCCATGGGGCTGGACGCGCTGGTGGAGATCGGCCCGGGCAAGGCCCTCAGCGGCTTTGTGAAGAAAACCGTCCCGGAGCTGCCGGTGTACGCCGTGGAGACCGCGGCGGAACTGGAACAGCTGACGGAAACTCTGAAAGGAACATCGCTATGAATTTTTCTGAGAAGACAGCGGTCGTCACCGGCGGCAGCCGGGGACTGGGCCGGGCAATCTGTCTGGAACTGGCCCGGGGCGGAGCCAATGTGGTGCTCTGCTACGCGGGCAACGAAGTGGCGGCCAATGAGACCGTTGCCGCCTGCGAGTCCCTTGGAGCCAAGGCCGTGGCCATCCGGTGCGACGTGTCGAAAGAGGACGAGGTGAAGGCCCTGATGGACGCCGCCCTCAAAACCTTTGGCCGCATCGACATTCTGGTGAACAACGCAGGCATCACAAGGGACGGCCTGCTCATGATGATGAAGCCGGAGGATTTCGACGCCGTCATCGCCGCCAATCTCAAGGGCGCGTTCCTCTGCATGAAGGCTGTGGCCCGCCAGATGGTAAGGCAGCGCTATGGCCGCATTGTCAATCTCTCCAGCGTGGTAGGACTGCGGGGCAACGCCGGTCAGGTGAACTACGCCGCCAGCAAGGCGGGCGTCATCGGCATGACGAAATCCCTCGCAAAAGAGCTGGCGGGACGGAACATCACCGTTAACGCCGTGGCCCCCGGCTTTATCGACACGGATATGACCGCCGCTCTGACGGAGACCGCGAAAAACGCCGCCCTCGGCTCCATTCCCATGGGCCGCATGGGAACGCCGGAAAACGTGGCCAAGGCCGTGGCCTTTTTAGCCGACGAGGACGCGGGCTACATCACCGGGCAGGTCCTTGCCGTTGACGGCGGCATGAGTATGTAAGGAGGAACGCGACATGGAACGACGCAGAGTTGTCATCACCGGTCTGGGGGCCGTGACCCCCATCGGCCTGACGGCGGGGGAAAGCTGGCAGTCCGTGAAAAACGGCGTGTGCGGCATCGGCCCCATCACCCATTACGATCCCTCCGCGCAAAAGGTAAAGCTGGCGGCAGAGGTGAAGGGCTTTGACCCGGAGGCTTTGCTGGGCCGTCAGGAGTCCAAGCGCATGGGCCGCTTCACCCAGTTCGCCGTGGCGGCGGCACGGGAGGCCCTGTCCGACGCCGGGTTCTCCGTGGAGCAAGCGGACCCCGACCGCTGCGGCGTGATCCTCTCCAGCGGTATCGGCGGGCAAGCCATTACAGAGGCGGAGCACAGCCGGGGATTGGAAAAGGGCTTTGACCGGGTGTCACCATTCTATGTTCCCACCGCCATCTGCAATATGGCGGCGGGACAGGTAGCCATTGATTCGGGCTTCCGGGGAATGTGCTCCTGTCCGGTGACGGCCTGCGCCGGCGGCACCAACGCCGTAGGCGATGCGTTCCACTATATCCGTGACGGCTACGCGGACGGAATGCTCTGCGGCGGCACGGAGGCGGCCATTACGCCGCTGGCCATCGGCGGCTTTACCTCTATGAAGGCCCTGACCCAGACGGAGGACCCCAAACGGGCCTCTATCCCCTTTGACGCGGAGCGCAGCGGCTTCGTCATGGGCGAGGGCGCAGGCGTGCTGCTCCTAGAGGAGCTGGACCACGCCAAGGCCCGCGGGGCCAAGATCTACGCTGAGGTGATCGGTTACGGCGCCACCTGCGACGCTCACCACATCACCGCCCCCCTTGCGGACGGCAGCGGCGGCGCCAAGGCCATGGCCATGGCGCTGACCGACGGCGGCGTTTCTCCGGAGCAGGTGGGCTACATCAACGCCCACGGCACCTCTACCCACCTCAACGATGCCGGGGAGACCGCCGCAGTGAAAACCGTGTTCGGTCCCCACGCCTATCAGCTGGCTATGAGCTCCACCAAGTCCATGACCGGACATATGCTGGGAGCCGCCGGCGCCGTGGAAGCCATCTTCACCGCCCTGAGCCTGCGGGACGGCTTCCTCCCCGCCACCATCCACTATCAGACCCCGGACCCGGACTGCGATCTGGATGTGGTGCCCAACGAGGGCCGTCCGGCGGACATCCGGTACGCCCTGAGCAACTCTCTTGGCTTCGGCGGACACAACGGCAGTCTGCTGCTGAAGAAATGGGAGGACTGACATGGGCTTGCAGTTAAATTCCAATGAGATCGCCGAGATCCTGCCCCACCGCTACCCCTTCGCGCTGGTGGACCGCATCACCGACGGGGAATCCGGCGTGTGGGCCAAGGGCATCAAGTGCGTCAGCGTGGGCGAGCCGTTTTTTTGCGGCCACTTCCCCCAAAAGCACGTCATGCCCGGTGTCCTGATTTTAGAGGCCATGGCGCAGGTGGGGGCAGTGGCTATTTTGTCCCTGCCGGAAAACCGGGGGAAGATCGCCCTGTTCGGCGGTGTGAAAAACGCCCGGTTCAAGCGGCAGGTCATCCCCGGAGATGTTCTGGAGCTGGAATGTACCCTCACGAAGCGCCGGGGGCCGGTGGGCATCGGCGCCTGCACCGCCACCGTGAACGGTGAGACCGCCTGCACGGCGGAGCTGATCTTCGCCATCCAGTGACGCTCTTGCCTTTTCCTGCCGGAATGGGTATACTGAAACCAAGGTTGAATTCCGCAGGAGGGGGACACATCATGCTGAATCAAGCATTTAATGAAGTGTATACAAAGTTCAAGCTGCATTTTTATCAGGAGATTTTCCGTCGCTTTCAGGACCGGGAGGCCAGTCTCACTACCGTGGAGACCTTCTGTATGGAAAGCATCATGGCGCTGGGGCGGCCCTCGGTAAACGAGTTTGCCACCTTTATGCGAATTTCACCGCCCAATGCCGCCTATAAGGTCAACAGCCTCGTGAAAAAAGGCTATATCCGCAAGATACAGTCCCCGGAGGACCGCCGGGAATATCATCTGGAGGTCACGCAGAAGTATATTGACTACTACAACATTTCCTCGTCCTATATGGCGGAGGTCATGGACCGCATTGTGCACCGCTTTCCGGCGGAGGACTGTGCCAAGCTGGAGGAGATACTGACTGTGGTGAGCCGGGAGCTGATGCCGGAGGTCCCGCTGCCGGACCGATTGGCAGAGCAGGAAAAATAAAGAACCGCCCATGACCGGGATTTCCGGCCATGGACGGTTTTTTGTTTGAAAATCAGGATTTTTGCTCGACCAGCGGGCGGAAGTAATCGTCCAGCACAGCGAGGCAGTCCTCCCGCAGTACGCCGGAAGTGACTTTCGGCTGCCAGCCGGAGTGCTCAAATACAATGTGGGAGCAGTCGCAGCCCTCCTCATCGAAAATATGCTCCAAATCACGGTTGCTGGCGCCGTAGACCAGCCGCCCCAGCTTGACCCAGACCATGGCACCGCTGCACATAAAGCAAGGCTCACAGCTGGAATACAGCGTGTAGTCCCGCAGGTCCGTGATTCCAGTGGCGCCGCAGAATTCCCGGATAAGTCCGGCCTCGCCGTGGAAGGTGGGGTCATGCCGGGTGTGGACTTGATTTTCGTTGGTAAAAACAATTTCGCCATCCTTTACCAGTACGGCGCCGAAGGGCTCGTTGCCGTGCTCCGCGGCCGCCTTGGATAAGGCAATGGCCTTCCGCATAAAAAGCTCGTCATCCATTGTGTGTGCCTCCCTGAATGTATTGCCTCTATTGTAGCAAACCGTACAGAAGAAAGCAAGCGGCGGGGTGTGGGTTTATGCTTCTCTTGGGTATGCCCTGAGTGAAAAGGGGCTTTTCCTGTCGGAAAATATGTGGTACACTCAGCATAGAAGCCGCCATAAGGCGGAAAAGAACGGAGGAAAAGACTATGCGCTACGAGATCAAGGGCGGTGCGTTCCCGGTGGTGGTCTGCGAGCTGGCAGACGGTGAGCAGATGATCACGGAGAAGGGCTCCATGGTTTGGATGAGTCCCAATATGCAGATGGACACCCGCGGCGGCGGACTGGGGAAGATATTTTCCAAGGCGTTTTCCGGCGAGAGTATGTTCCAGAATATCTACACCGCCCGGGGCGCGGGCATGATCGCTTTCGGCTCCAGCTTTCCGGGGCAGATCAAGGCTGTGACCATCGCGCCGGGACAGGACATGATCTTGCAGAAGACTGCCTTCCTTGCGGCGGAGCCGGGGGTGGAGCTGTCCATCCATTTCAATAAGAAGCTGGGGACGGGGCTGTTCGGCGGCGAGGGCTTTATCATGCAGCGACTCAGCGGCAGCGGCGTGGCCTTTGCGGAGATCGACGGCGAGCTGGTGGAGTACGAGCTGCGGGAGGGCCAGCAGATCGTGGCGGATACCGGCAATGTAGCGGGCTTTACAGCTGGCGTGAAAATGGAAATTCAGCAGGTGCCGGGCATGAAGAATAAGCTGCTGGGCGGCGAGGGCCTATTCAATACGCTGCTTACCGGCCCAGGCAGGGTCTGGCTCCAGACCATGCCCATCTCCAGCGTGGCGGCGTCCATCCGGCCCTATATCCCTACCGGCAACGGCTGATGTACCCCTGAATGAAGCTGTAAGAAAATCCCACAGGCGTAAGCCTGCGGGATGCTTTTTTCAGATTGTCCAAAGGCAGCGGATTGCACTGAAAGATACTTGCGGCAAAAGTGCGTGGGACCGGAAGCTTCGACACGTCAGACCGGGAGGTTTGTGATGATGAGATGCTCTACGCGGCGCTCGTTCCGGCTTCTGACATTGTAGGTGTAGCGCTTGTCAAAGCTGAGGATATGGAAGTCCTTTTCATAAAGGCTGCGGATAAACTCCGTATTTTTGATGACAAGGATGAACCGGGCCGGTGTTTCCCGCAGCGCCGCAGCCAGCCGCTCCTGATCCTTTTTTGTAAAGGCGCGGCCCTCATAGTCGGAAAAATCCGTGTCATAGGGCGGATCAAGGAACATGAAATCCCGCTCCGTCAGATGGATATGCCGGAAAAAGTCCCCAAAATCCATGCAGCAAAGCTCCGTGTTGGCAAACAGCTCCCGCACCTCATCGCAGAAAATATGGTCGATTTTTGCGCGCATATTCTTCTTGTTGTAGGATTTTCCACCATAGGGGATGTTGAATTCCCCGTTGGCATTGTAGCGGAACATGGAGCCATAGCAATACTCACGGATGAAATAGAAGTTGGCGGCCCGGTAGGCGGGGGAGGGAGGCTTCTTACGATGGGCCTGCATAGCATTGTAAAGGTCCCGGAAGTACATATAGTAGCCGCAGGTAAAGCCGGTGATCAGATTTGCCTGTAGGTCCTCATCGGAAAAGGGCTTTTTTAGAGCATTGTTCCGGGTACGGCGCAGCTTGTCCAGCGCGTACCGGGTAAGGCTATTGGTAAAGGCTTCGATATCCGGCTGTAGCTTTTCGTAAAAATCCGGGGGAAGGGAGGCAACCAGCGAAGCGGACAGAGCGGCAAGGCGGCCCCTGAGTGCGTCGAGACTAAGATCCTCCCGGCAAAAGCTCTGATAAAGCTCTAAAAGCGTATCATAGCGCCGGTTACAAGCGCCAATCAGGCCGGAAAAGCTGTCACTATAGCACAGCAGCAGGTCGCGCAGCTGCTCGTCCTGCTGCTGAATCAGCGTGTAATACTCCATCAGGGAGCCGGAAATATCGTTGATGGCCGCAGCCCTCGGGCGGAGATGAAAGAACAGGGCGCCGCCGCCGAAGAACGGCTCAACATATCGGTCATATTCTGGAATATATTGCCGGATTTTTTGAATTTCCCCGGATTTTCCTCCGGGCCATTTGATAAGCGGATTCATGGAAGCTCCTATCCCTGCAAAATCGCGTGCCGCGGCCAGCGTCGGCGCGGCACACGGCTTACAGTGGCTTGGGCGGCATCAGAATAGAAAATATCTGAAAAAGCTGCCGAAGCTGAAGAGAATATTGAGAAGGATGATGGCGGCGATGATCTTGAAGATCACGCCTACCGGACTGCCGGAGGCATTTGTCTGCTTGGCAGGGCGGGAAACGGTGGGCCGGGTGGCCTCTGCGGAAAAACGCGGCTTGGCGGGAGCGGTACGCCGCGTACCCTTGGAAAGCCCCATGCGCCGGCGTTCCCGGTTTTCCTCGTGCAGCTCCTCGTGAACAAAGGAGCCGGCATGGTTTTTCTCGTTGATGCCATCCAGCCGAATCACGCTGCCATCGGCGTTGATAGCGGAGGCTTTGGGAGGCTGATTAAAGGCGCCGCACCGGGGACAGAAATCATCCACGTCAAAATTGTAAACCTTGCCGCATTCTTCGCACTTGACTCTCTGCATTCGCTTTTCCGCCTTTCCTGATAGACCGCGCCGGGGGAATAGAAATGTCCGCCAGCGCACACAACCACATTTTACTTTATTCTACCATACTGGCGCGGATTTGAGAAGAATATTTTTTATATTTCCCTACAATGGGATTTTGAGGCGAATCGAGACATCTGAACGCAGATTTTAGTTGCGGCGGCCTGTCCTTTATGGTAGAATCTGCATGAGGACGGCGGGAAGCCCGCCATAGACAGCTATGCGGAAGGGTGGTCATGATGAGCTTTTATACAGAAAGAGAAATTGCGCCTGTTGCGCTGGAAATCATTGGAAACCGGCCGGGAATCCATACCTCGGAGCTGATTGATGCAGTCCGCCAGCAGATGCGGCCTGATGGGGAGGACTGCGAAATTCTCAGCGACAGAAATGATGATAAGTTTTCGCAGAAGGTCCGTAACCTCAAAAGCCACGGCAGCATAGCGGAACTCGTGCGGACAACGGATGCGCGTGATTGTCGGTGGTATCTGCGCTGATGACCAGCGGCTGAACAGAGTGTAAAAGCAGTAGCCCCCCGCGCCAAAAGGCGCGGGGGTCGCTGCTATTTCAGAGAATCAGCAGCCGCAGCCGTTATTGCAGCCGTTGTTGCAGCCGCAGCCGCCCCAGCCACCGCCGCAGCAGCACCAGATGATAATCAGCAGAATGATGAGCCAGCAGCAGTTCCCGCCGCCACCACCGCAACCGTTATTACAGCACATATCGGAACCTCCTATGAGATTGAGATGTAGACCGTTGAGCCGGCCTCAATCCATAGTATGCGGTCCTGTGGAGATGGTGCGGCGGAATTTAAAGGCGCTCTGTGGAAACCAGTTCCCGGGCGCTGCGCCACTCGCTGCGGGTGAAAACGTCCAAGTCCATGAGTCGGTCCGCCAACGTTTCCTCGCCGCTGGGCAGCTCGGCCTCCAGCGCATAGTAGGAGATGTACACCAGCTCCGCCCGGAGGAAGGTATCCGCTTGGAGCTGTGCCGCCTCACCCATTGTCAGCACACCGGCGCTGACTGCCCGAATCAGCGTAGAGGCAAGGTCAGTATTGGAGGCGGAGCTGTAGCCCATGGCCCGGAGAACGAACTCCGTGTACTGATAGGCGTTGACCGCTCCGGCAGGCCGGAAGGAGGTGGCGGTGTAGCCGTTGGTGTAGCCCTTTTCATAGGCGTAGCCCACGTAGCGCTCCGCCTGAGAACCCTTTTCAATATCCCGGAAGGGCGTTGTGCCGGACCACGCAAGCGCTTGATCCTCCTCACCCAGAACACGGATGAACATGATAAGGGCCTGAAGCCGGGTGGGGGCCGCCTCCAAATCATAGCCCGATCCGCAGCCGGTAAAGGTGCCCTTGAAAAGATGCAGAGACTTCAGAGCAGCGGCCATGGCGTTGTAGTCCGGCCGGTCGGAATAGGTGAAGGCGGACTGCCCCTGATAGTCCAGCACGGCGGTCTTGGAGGTGACGGTAAAGGCGGCGGAGGTATCCTCGGCGACAAGATAGCGGTGTCCCACAGAAAGCGGCGCGCCGTCGGGAACAACGCTGCCGGTGGTGACATCCACCACAGCGCCGGAGGCATAGATGACCTGTGCACTGCCAGCCAGCAGAAGCGCTCCGGTTCCGGTAACGCCCTGAAGGGCGTCGCCCTCCTTCAGACGGACCTCCTGCCACAGCGCGGCGGAGCCGGCGGTCTCGCCATTTTCCGCCCGCTCACGCAGCAGGGCGTCGGAGGCGTCCAGCGCTGCGTCCACCCTTTTGTCTACAGCAACAGTAAAGGTGCCGTTGAGGTAGGAGAGGGAGGCCAGCGGGTCATCAACACCGCCGCCCGCGGCAGCGGCCCAAACGATAGCGGCCAGTCCGGCACCCAGACACAGCGGCAGAAAACGCTTTTTCATCTGCGGTTCTCCTCTCAGCGGTTGGCGATTCGGTAGCTCAGGGTCAGGAGACTGTCGGCAAAGTGGATGTTTTCAAATTTCACATCCGGCTCGCTGCTGGAAAGCTCCACATTGGTAAAGTTCCAAAAGCCCTTGATGCCAAGGCTGATGAGGCGGGCAGCCATATCCTGTGCCACGGACTGCGGCACGGTGAGCACCACAACATCAATGGTGTGGCGCTTGATGTACTGCTCCAGATCGTTGACGGAGTAAACGGGAACGCCGTTGATGGCAGTGTTGATAATGTCGGCATCAACATCAAAGGAGGCGTCCACCGTGAAGCCGCTGCTTTCAAAGGGGAAGTTATTCAGCAGTGCCCGGCCAAGATTGCCTACGCCGATCATGATGAGATGATGGTCATTGTCCACGCCTAAAATGTGGCCGATTTCGGCGCGAAGCTCCTCCACGTTGTAGCCGTAGCCCTGCTGGCCGAATTCGCCGAAGCAGCTAAAGTCCTGACGAATCTGAGAGGCTGTGATGTTCATTTCCTGTCCGAGAGAGTGGGAGGAGGTACGGATAATACCGCGGCTGCAAAGATCAGTCAACTGCCGGTAATACCGGGGCAGGCGGCGAATGACGGCATCCGAGATATTCTCTTTTTTCATGTTCTGATCACCTGTTCAAAAAAAGATAACCGCTTTTGCGGCAAGGGAGCGGCTATTATATAGGGGCTCTCAATATTTTATAGTCTTAGTTTAGAATAAAATGGCGGACTTGTCAATTTTTTTAACAATCATTTTTTGAAAAATCGTGACAGCAGTGGAAAAAGCGGAGGATGTCCGTTTTTGACCGGTTATTTCTGCTGCCGCTCATCCATGGCGGAGCTGGACGAAAAAAGCATCCCCCGGCGCATTCTGCGCCAGGGGATGAATAGGATTGGGGAATACGGCTGTACATTCAGGTATCGGACTGAATTTCCTCGCCGCCGGTGACCTTCTTTTCAAACTTGGACATGAAGATGGGGGAGAAGATGCCGATGATGCACAGGCAGATCAGCACCCAGCACACGGGAGAGGAGAACAGTACGGAGATATTGCCCTGAGAGCTGCGGGGTGCGTTCCGGAGGCCCTTTTCACCGATGGGCCCCAAAATCAGGGCCAGCACCACGGCGGCGGTGTTCAGGTCAAACTTCCGCATGAGATAGCCGATCACACCGAAAATCAGCATGACCACCATATTCTTGAAGTTCTTGTTGATGGCGTAGGAGCCGACGAAGCACAGCACCGCGACGCAGGGAATGAGGATAGCATCGGACAGGCGGGGAATCTGGGCGAAAGCCCGGCAGCCCATGGTACCGATGGACAGCATGAAGAACTGCACCAGCACGAAGCCGGCGAAGAAGGTGTAAGTCATGTCGGCATACTTGGTGGACAGCTCGGGACCGGGCTGAAGGCCCTGAATGATAAGGCCGCTCATCAGCACTGCGGTCACGGACTCGCCGGGGATACCCAGCGTCAGGGTAGGAATGAGGGAGCCGCCGGTAACGGCGTTGTTGGCGGCCTCGGAGCCGCACACGCCCCCAATGCTGCCGTGGCCGAATTCCTCCTTGTGTTTGGAGAACTGCTTGGCGTTGTTATAGCCCATGAAGCAGGCGATGGAGGCACCGGCACCGGGGAGGATGCCGATGATGTTGCCGATGAGCCAACTGTGGATGACCATGGGGGCCAGCCGTTTCTTCTCCTCCCGGGTCAGGCAAATTTTGTCGGAGAACTTCGTGACCTTGGCCCGCTCCTTGATCTTGGCCTCCATGAGAATGAAGACCTGAGACATGGAGAACAGGCCGATAAGGGCGCAGGTGGTGTTGATGCCTTCGGCAAGGAAAGACTGGCCGAACATGAAGCGCTTGGTACCGAGAATGGGGTCAAGACTGATGGTGGACAGCAGCAGGCCCAGTGCACCGGACATGAGGCCCTTGACCATGGACTTGCTGGAAACGCCCGCGATGATAGTCAGGCCGAACAGGCTCAGCCAGAAGTATTCGGCGGACATGAACTTCAGCGCCAACTGGGCCAGCATGGGGGCAAAGAAGTACAGGGAAATGCAGCTGAGAAGACCGCCCCAGAACGAGCTCCAGCAGGTGGTCAGGCTCAGAGCCAGAGTCAGCGCAAGAAGGGTAGCAAAAATTCTTTTCATACTAAATCTCCCTTACATTTTTTGGGGACTGCAAAAAGCAGACCTCTACTACGTAACCTACGTATTCTACGAAGAGAGAGGTGTCAAGAAAAAACTTCACAGAAATTTTACGAATATAATGTCAATATTCACAGCTCAACCATTTTTAACTGCTAAAAACAGAGCGAAAAACAGCAATATGCACAAGAATGCGGTACGGCGCTCTATAGTATGACCCATGAATTTAACGGGAACTTAACGAACACGGACGCACTGTATAGAAAAGGGTGGAAGCCCCGTGAAAAATGTGCTATCATAAATTAATTCTATGGGAAGAAACCAGCGCTTGCCGGAGAGACAGTATTCAATGGCTGAAGTGCAGTAGGGGCAAAGGTCCGTGGGTGACGTGGGGTTGTGAAAGCAGGACCGGAGCAGCACGGGTACGGTAAGCGGGGCGGACGGAGCAGAAGTTCGTGAAATGAGAAGACTGGCTGTTTTTTGCGGCGGCTTTGCCGCCGGAATATTTGCCGCGCAATATCTGTTGGCAGTGGACTGGCTGCTGCCGGTGGGGCTTGCGTGTATCGGCGCAGGCGTACTTACGCTGCTTTTGCCCGCGCCGCAGCGGAAGCGTGCGGTACTCTGCCTTGTGGGCGCGGCATTGGCGCTGGGGTGGGACTGGCTGTATATCCGGCAGGTCAGCGCGCCGATGGAGGCGCTGGCGGCCACCCGGCAAACACTGACCATGACGCTGACGGACTATCCCACGGAGACCCGTTTCGGCGCCAAGGTGACGGTGCGGGCAGAGGGGCTGCCGGGAAAGCTCGTCTATTACGGCGATTCGCCGCTTTTGCAGCTTTGTCCCGGGCAGCGGATGACGGAGGACGTCTATCTGCAAAGTGCCTCCCGGATTCGGGACGATGATGTGACGGTGTTCAACTCCAAGGGTGTGTTCCTGATGGCCTACAGCCGGGGAACACCCCGCTTCAGTGCGGGGAGTCAAAGCTCTCCCCGGTGGTGGCCGGTCCGGTTGGGACACGCTATGCAGGCACGGATTCGCACGTTGTTTGGCGGCGACAATGCGGGCTTTTTGCTGGCGTTGCTGACGGGGCAGAAGGGCGGATTGTCGGCACAGGCGGATGTGGATTTGTCCGAGGCCGGTGTGTACCATATTTTAGCGGTCAGCGGAATGCACTGTGCATATCTCCTTGCGCTGGTGGCCTTTCTCACCGGGCGGCACCGCCGCAGACTGACTGCCGCCGTGGCCATTCCGGTGCTGGCGTTTTACGCGGTGCTGGCCGGAGGCTCGCCCTCAGTGGTGCGGGCCTGCGTCATGCTGAGTCTGCTGACCGCCGCGCCGCTGTTCCGCCGGGAAAACGATCCGCCTACGGCACTTTTAACGGCGCTGTTCCTCATTTTGGCGCAGAATCCCTTTGCGGCAAAGTCCGTCAGCCTCCAGCTTTCCTTCGGGGCCGTGATGGGGCTGCTCTGGCTGACACCGGGGCTTTACCGTCTGTTGGCGGGGGAGAAGAAGCACGGGCGTATCTTTACGGTCATCGCGGCAAGTCTTTCCACAACCGTGGGCTGTCTGGCGCTGACCGCGCCGGTAAGCGCGTACTACTTTAAGACAATCTCCCTTGTATCTGTTTTGAGCAATCTGCTGTGCCTGTGGGCGGTAGGCGTTGTATTCGCGGCGGGCCTTGCGGCGGTGCTGGTGAGCTTTTTGTGGCTGCCGCTGGGAAGACTGGTGGGGCTGGTGCCTCGACTGGGAATCCGCTATCTCCTTTGGGTGTGTCACGCGCTGGTGGCGCTGCCATACCACGCGGTTTATTTTGACAATCCCTATTTAAAATATTGGCTGGTGTTTTTGTATGTTCTGTTTGCCGCGGCGTGGCTCCTGAGGCCCAGAAGCCGCCGGAAGTACGCCGTGGCGGCGGGCATGGCCGTATTGACGTTAGTGACAGCGATTCGGCTGGGTGAGCTGCGCTTTACCCACCGTATGGACGCAGTGGCCGTGGATGTGGGACAGGGACAGAGCATCGTTCTGAAATCCGGGACGCATTTTGCCGTGGTGGACTGCGGCAGCGGCAATTCATGGCGGGATGCCGGGTGCGATACGGCAGATATGCTGCTGAGCATGGGCTGCCGCTCCGTGGAGCGGGTGCTCCTGACGCATTTTGACGATGACCATATTAACGGCTTCGCCCATCTGCTGACCCGCATCGTCGTGGAGATACTGATGGTGCCGGAAACGCCGGAAAACAGCGCCGCCCAGACGGAAATCTTAGCGTTGGCAGCGCAGTACGGCGTTGCGGTAGAGGTTGCGGCGGAGCAGACCATTCTGCCCTTCGGCAACGCGGAGTTGACGGTATTTCCGCCGCTGGGGACAAGCGGCAGCAACGAACTGGGGCTGTCCGTGCTGGCGTCAGCCGGGGAGGGGGATTTCCTCATCACCGGCGATATGGACCGGGCCACGGAGAAAAAGCTCATTGAACGTTATGATCTGCCGGACATCGAGGTTTTGGCGGCGGGACACCACGGCTCCAAGGATTCCACCTCGGCAGAGCTGCTGCGTGCCTTGACACCGGAGCTGGCGGTCATCAGCGTCGGCAGCAATTCCTACGGCCATCCGGCGGAGGACACCCTGCGGCGGCTGGCCCGGGCGGGCTGCGCTATTTATCGGACGGACCGGCACGGAAACGTGTATTTTTCATTTCAATAGGAGCAGTTATGGCATACGCGAAGAAAAGTACGAAAAACGAGGCTTATCAAAAGCTGAAGACCGACCTGAAGGACGGGAATGCCCTTGGCAATGCCTACCTTTTTTACGGGGAGGAGAGTTATCTCCGGGAATATTATCTGGGACAGATGCGGAAGGCACTGGTCCCGGCGGGGTTTGAGGAATTCAACTATCACGCGCTGGAGGGGAAGGACCTGACCGCTCAGAGCCTGACGGAGATGGCGGAGGCCATGCCCATGCTGGCGGAGCGGACGCTGATCGTGGTCACGGACTGGGACATCTATAAATTGGGGGAGGACCAGCGGGAGCGGCTGATTGCGCTGCTGAACGATCTGCCGGAGTATTGCTGCGTTGTATTCGTGTACGATACGGTGGCCTACAAGCAGAATAAAACGGTGAAAAAGCTGTGCAAGGCCATGGATGACCATGTGACCGTGGTGGAGTTCAAGGCGCAGGACACCTCGGACCTGACCGCGTGGATCGCGCGGCGTTTCCGGGCACTGGGAAAGCAGATCGACCGCCAAACAGCGGAGTATCTTATCTTCCTCTGCGGCGGTTTAATGACTGGGCTTGCACAGGAAATTTCCAAGATCGGCGCCTATGCCAAGGGGGACACCATTACCCAGCGGGATATTGACGCCGTGGCGGACCCGGTGCTGTCGGCGGAGATTTTCAAGATGACGGACGCTGTGGCCCTGAGCGATTACAATAAAGCTGCCGCCATTTTAGGCGACCTACTGAAAATGCAGGAGGAGCCCATCGTCATTTTAGCTGCGTTGGGGAGCCAGCTCCGGCGGCTGTATACGGCCCGGATGGCCATTGATAGCGGCAAGGATAAATACTGGCTTATGGAGCTATGGGAAATGCGCTCGGATTACCCGGCCAAGCTGCTGCTGCAGTCCGCAAAGCGCGTCAGCGGACAGTGGTGCGCGGACGCCGTGAAAATGTGTCAGGTGGCGGACCTCCGCATGAAAAGCCAGCGGGGCGTTGACCCGGAGGAGGAGTTGAAGCTGTTGTTGGCAAGATTGGGGGCGGCCCGGAAATGAGAAAAATCAAGGAAGTCATTGTGGTAGAAGGCCGCTACGATAAAAATACCCTATCCCAGATCGTTGATGCCACGGTAGTGACGCTGGGCGGCTTTGCCGTGTTCAATGACCGCGAGAAGGTAGCCTTTCTTCGGCGGTTGGCGGAGGAACGGGGGCTCATTGTTCTGACGGACAGCGACGGCGCGGGCTTTGTTATCCGCAATTACCTCAAGGGTGCGCTGCCCCGGGACCGGGTGAAGCAGGCGTATATTCCGGACGTTTACGGCAAGGAGAAGCGGAAGCGCGCCCCCGGCAAGGAGGGCAAGCTGGGTGTGGAGGGGATGCGGCCGGAGGTCATTTTGGAGACCCTCCGCCGCGCCGGCGCTACGTTTTTGGATGAAGCGGCAGCGCCCGCCCCGGCCTGGACGCCTATCACTAAGGCGGATTTGATGGAGTGGGGGCTGGCCGGGGGTGCGGACAGCGCCCGGCGGCGGCAGGTGCTTCTGCGAAGGCTCGACCTGCCGGAGCACCTGACCGCCAACGGAATGCTGGAGGCGCTGAACCTGCTGGTGAGCCGGGAGGAGCTGGAGAAGCTGCTGCAGACGGAATAAACAGAAGCATAAATTCCCGCCGATTTCACGGCGGGAATTTATGTAAAGGAAGGAAAGTTGACAAAACAGAAATCTCTGCTATACTATAAGTAGTTTCTTGGAGAAAAACACAATTTGATATAAAAGAACCGACCATGCGGTACGCATAGAAGGGCTTTTAAGTATTTTTACTGTGAGGTAAGCGTATGAAGAAAGCCGCTTCTATTTTTTTGCGCGCCAATATGACCCAGCGGGATGTCCGACTGCTGCTCCAATGGATGGAGAACCCGGCTGTAACACAATATCTAAATGAGGATTCCACTGTTACCACACATCTCCGACAGATGGAATGCTCTGTGCCGGAGCCGATGCTGACCTATCATTTTAATCGGAGGAGCCGGTTCTTCATGGCTTGTACCCGGGAGGGCGAGGCTATTGGTTTTGTAAAGCTGCGGGAACAGATGACCGGCACATACGAGATCGTTTATGCTATCGGAGATGAGGCACTGTGGGGACGAGGCTATGGCACCGACGCGGTGCGGTCCGCGTTAGCTACGGCATTTCTGAAATGGCGGGCAGGCAAGGTCATAGCAAAAATCTACCCGGAAAACCTACGCTCTGTCCGTTCGGTCGGCGCCTGCGGCTTCCGCTGCGCGGAAAGGGGAGAGCGGCTGCACCGCTTTGAGATTACCATGAAGGAATACCTGAATAGATAAAAAGGGCGCCCGGACGAAAGTCCGGGCGCCCCTGCTATGCATTTTTATGCGTGCTCGGCCTCATACTTTTTCAAAAAGTCCACCAGAGCCGCCACGCCTTCCTTCGGCATGGCGTTATAAATGGAGGCCCGGAGGCCGCCCACGCTCTTGTGACCCTTGAGATTGTCAAAGCCCGCAGCCTTGGTGGCAGCAACTACCTCGGCATCCTGCTCCTTGGAGGGGGAGACAAAGGGAACGTTCATATAGGAGCGGTCCTCTTTCCGAACGGCACCGGTGAAAAACTTGCTCTCATCGAGAAAATCATAGAGAGTCGCGGCCTTCTCCGCGTTCCGGGCCGCCATGGCCTCCAGCCCGCCGTTGGCCAGCAGGTACTTGAACACCTTGCCGCAGCAGTAAATGGCCCAGCAGTTAGGGGTGTTGTACAGGGAGTCGGCATCGGCGTGGGTCTTGTAGCGGAGATAGGTGGGGACAAATTCTGGCACATCGTCCCGAATCAGGTCCTCCCGGATGATGACGATAGCCATACCGGCAGGTCCCACGTTCTTCTGGACGCCGGCCCAGATCAGGCCATACTTGCTGATATCGCAGGGACGGGAGAGGAACATGGAGGACTGGTCCGCCACCAGAATTTTGCCCTTAGTATCCGGCAGTGTGTGGTAGGTGGTGCCGTTGATGGTCTCGTTTTCGCAGATATAGACGTAATCGGCGTTATCGGGAATGTCCAGATCGGAGCAGTCGGGAATGTAGGAGAAATTCTGGTCGGCAGAGGAGGCAACAATTTTCACCTCGCCGTACCGCTTGGCCTCGGCAATGGCCTTTTTGCTCCACGCACCGGTCTCCACATAGCAGGCTACGCCGTTTTTCATCAGGTTCATGGGCACCATGGCGAACTGCACCGTGCCGCCGCCCTGAACGAACAGGACCTTATAATTTTCGGGAATGTGCATCAGCGTTCGCAGATCAGCTTCAGCCTCCGCCAGAATATCCTGAAACACACGGGAGCGGTGACTCATCTCCATCACGCTCATGCCGCTGCCGTGATAGTTCAATACCTCGGCGGCGATCTCCTCCAGCACCGGTTCCGGCATCATGGCAGGACCGGCGGAAAAATTGTAAACGCGGTCATACTTCATAGAAAGAGCACCTTCCATCCAATCTTATATAATATGTGCAGGGGATAATGTTTCCATTATAGGAGGGCGCACGGCGGAATGCAACGTGCAAAACGGCCAAATGCAAGGAGGGAACCGGGACGGTATCAGGCGAATCGACCAGAGCGCTCTTACGAAAAATGCAAAATTTTTAGCAAAAAAGGATTGACTGGATATGCCCGGTATGCTAAAATACTCATTACCTGTGAAAAAGGGCTTTTTTGTTATGCGTTTTTTCGCTTTTCGCATGGAGAGAAGGGCCGCTTTCAAATCTGCAGGGAGGCAGTCGGTATCCCCGGCAAGCCGGGAATGATACCAATAATAAGGAGGTGCCGTTAATGCGCGTAAAAGTCACTTTGAGATGCAACGAGTGCAAGCAGAGAAACTACAATACGATGAAGAACAAGAAGAATACCCCGGACAAGCTTGAACTGAACAAGTATTGCCGTTTCTGCAAGAAGCACACGCTCCACAGCGAGACCAAGTAAGAGCGGATCACACTGAGAAAGGACGTGTAGCTTTATGGCAGAAGTAGCGAAGAAGACCCGTGGGGCATGGCTCCGCGAGATGAAAAGCGAATTGAAGAAGGTCACTTGGCCCGGCAAAAAGACCGTGCTCAAGAACACCGGCACCGTGTTGCTGTGCTCCCTGCTCATCGGCGCGTGCATTTGGATCTTTGATGGCGTGGCCTATTCTCTGGTCCAGATGATCCTGAACCTGTTTCAGGGTTAAGGAGAACCACAATGTCGGAAAACGCGAAGTGGTATGTGATCCATACCTATTCCGGTTATGAAAATGCCGTTAAGACCAGCATTGAGAAGTTTGTCACCGGCCGCAACATGGAGGATATGATTCTCCAGATGGAGATTCCCGTGGAAACCGTGAAGGAAGTTACGGAGTCCGGCGAGACGAAGGAAGTCGAGCGGAAGGTATTCCCAGGCTACGTGCTCATTAAAATGGTCATGACGGACGATACGTGGCATCTGGTGCGGAATGTCCGCGGCGTGACCGGCTTTGTCGGCAGCGCCAACAAGCCCATCCCTCTGACGGAGGACGAGGTGCTTGCCATGGGCATGGAAAAGCACGAGGTTGTTGTGGGCTATCACGTGGGTGACCATGTGAGAATCGTGGACGGTCCTCTGGCCAGCTTTACCGGCGTGGTGGAGGAAATCGAACCCGAAAAGAATCAAGTCAGCGTCATGGTTTCCATGTTCGGCCGCGAGACTCCTGTGGAGCTCGAGCTGGATCAGGTGGAAACGGTAGACTGATTTTCCGCCGGCGTGTCCGGCAAAACCGTGGGAGGGGCCGATGGCCCCGCCAAAAGCGGATATTTGTCCGCTACCACATTTATGATTTAGGAGGTGCTCTCCGTGGCACAGAAGATTACTGGTTATGTAAAACTGCAGATTCCCGCAGGCAAGGCGACTCCTGCTCCCCCGGTTGGCCCCGCTCTGGGCCAGCACGGCATCAACATCGCCGCTTTCACCAAGGAATTCAACGAGCGTACCAAGAATGACATGGGCCTTATCATCCCCGTGGTCATCACCGTGTATGCCGACCGTTCCTTCTCCTTCATCACCAAGACGCCCCCCGCGGCTGTCCTGATCAAGAAGGAATGCAACATCGAGTCCGGCTCCGGCGTCCCCAACAAGAATAAGGTCGCCACCATTTCCAAGGCTTCCGTTCAGAAGATCGCTGAGATGAAGATGCGTGACTTGAACGCCGGCAGCCTTGAGGCCGCTATGAGCATGATCGCCGGTACCGCTCGTTCCATGGGCGTTGTGGTCGGCGACTAACAACTAAGCCGTGCGGTCACCGACCGCTCGATACAGTGGGAGGACACGTTCCGAAGAACCACTATGAGGAGGAAATAACATTGTTTAGAGGCAAGAAATATCAGGAGAGCGCCAAACTGATCGACAAGAGCGCTCAGTATGAAGCCGCTGAGGGTATGGACCTCATCTGCAAGACCGCGAAGGCCAAGTTTGACGAGACCGTTGAGCTTCACGTGAAGCTGGGCGTTGACTCCCGTCACGCTGACCAGCAGGTCCGCGGCGCTATCGTGCTGCCCCATGGCACCGGCAAGACTGTCCGCGTGCTGGTGTTTGCCAAGGCCGACAAGGCCGATGCCGCCCGCGAGGCCGGCGCCGACTATGTGGGCGATATGGATCTGGTTGAGAAGATTCAGAAGGAAAACTGGTTTGATTTCGATGTGGTCATCGCCAGCCCTGACATGATGGGCGTGGTTGGCCGCCTCGGTAAGGTGCTGGGCCCCAAGGGCCTGATGCCCTCTCCCAAGGCCGGCACCGTGACCCCCGATGTTGCCAAGGCTGTTCAGGAGTCCAAGGCCGGTAAGATCGAGTACCGTCTGGATAAGACCAACATCATTCACTGCCCCATCGGCAAGGTCTCCTTTGGCGCTGAGAAGCTGACCGACAACTATAACGCTCTGATGGGCGCTATCGTCAAGGCCAAGCCCGCTTCCGCCAAGGGCCAGTATATCAAGAGCTGCGTCGCCGCCACTACCATGGGCCCCGGCGTGAAGATGAACACCGCGAAGCTCGTTTGATTGTTTAAAGAGGCGCGGCCCCACGCCACCGCCTGAAAGCAGCATTGCTTTCGTTGCAGGCGGCGCTTCGGCTGTTTCCCATTGCCCTACGGCTCTGCTGTGCGTATTTGCCTGCGGGGCACAGGGAGAGTATTTGTCAGGCATACAGGCTGACAAATGCCGAATTGAATTTTCATTGCGCGAATGGGATTTTTCCCAATTTGCGGAATAGAAAGAAAATCGTATTGAATTTTGCGAAAATGCTTGACATTGCGGCGAAATTTGATATAATAACAGTCGCGTTCCAAAGACAGCAGGTGGGGGAGACCCCGTAAGTCCTGCCGAGGATGGCAAAATCATTTTGATGATGCTTTTCTGTCCTCATGTCTTTCGGCATGAGGACAGTTCCTTTTTGAACGCCTCTGACCCGGGCGGACGGAGGTCCGCCGCAAATTCTCATGGAGGTGAAACCAAGTATGCCTAACGCAAAGGTCCTTTCCGAGAAGCAGGCAATCGTTGCCGAGCTGACCGAGAAGATCCAGAAGGCTACCGCAGGCGTCATCGTCGACTACAAGGGTATTACCGTTGAAGAAGACACTGCTCTGCGTAAGGAGTGCCGTGAGGGCGGCGTGGATTATGCGGTTGTGAAGAACACCCTGCTGCGCTTTGCTTTCAACAACACCGGCCTGAACGATCTGGATAATCTACTGAACGGCACCACTTCTCTGGCTCTGGCCGATGATCCCGTGGCTCCTGCCCGTGTCATGGCCGACTATGCCAAGAAGCTGGACGGCAAGTTCGAGATTAAGGGCGGCTTCATGGATGGTAAGCCTGTCGATCTGGCCACCATCAACTCTCTGGCTGCAATTCCCGCTCTGCCTGTTCTGCAGGCTCAGTTCCTGGGCACCATGCTGGCGCCCATCACCGGTCTGGCGGTTGTCCTGAAGCAGATCGCCGAGAAGAACGGCGCTCCCGCTGAGGAGGCTGCCGCCGAAGCTCCCGCCGCTGAATAATTCAGCGCAACCCACACAAATCAAAATAATTATTAGGAGGCAAATACAATGTCTGAGAAAGTTACCGCTATGATCGAAGAGATCAAGGGTCTCACTGTTCTGGAGCTGTCCGAGCTGGTTCACGCTCTGGAGGAAGAGTTCGGCGTTTCCGCCGCTGCCATGGCTGCTCCCGCTGCCGGCGCTGCTGCTCCCGCTGCTGAGGAGAAGACCGACTTTGACGTGGTTCTGGCTGGCTTCGATGCTGCTGCCAAGATCAAGGTCATCAAGGTTGTCCGCGAGATCACCGGCCAGGGTCTGGCTGAGGCTAAGGCTACCGTTGAGGGCGCTCCCAAGACCCTGAAGGAGGGTGTTTCCAAGGACGAGGCCGAGGCTCTGAAGAAGCAGATCGAAGAGGCTGGCGGCAAGGTCGAGCTGAAGTAAGCTGTTTCCGTTGTCAAATAAGAATTCCCGCGACTTTAAAAGTCGCGGGAATTTTTTGCATTGTCTTGACAAAGGCAACCCCCGGCTATGCCGGGGGAGAAAAAGAGCTTATAGCGAGGGGCGGAGTAGACAAGAAAAAGTCTCCAAGTTAGAGTGAATGAAAGGTTTGCCGACCAAATTCACAAA